>JAQAJI010000003.1 GCA_028278665.1 Candidatus Rariloculus versatilis | reverse complement strand
GCAGCGCATGGAATCGCGCAAGATGGAGCTCTACGCGGCGATGCTCGACAATCTCGACCGCCACGTCGGCCGCCTGTTCGACTACCTGCGCGCGAACGAGCTGTACGACGACACGCTGATCGTGTTCTTTTCCGACAATGGTCCGGCGCCCGAAGACTTCTATTATTCCGGGCTGTACGTCGATTACATCCAGGCGCACTACGACGCGTCGTACGAGCGCGCCGGCATGCGCGGCAACTTCCTGTCGTACGGCGCACCGTGGGCCGAGGCCGGATCCGCACCGTTCAAGCTCTACAAGGGTTTTCCGAGCGAAGGCGGCGTCGTGACCTCGATGCTCATGAAGGGGCCGGGCGTGATGCCGCGCGAGGGGTATTCCGACGTCTACCTGACCGTCATGGATCTCGCGCCGACGCTGCTTGAGCTTGCGGGCGCGAGCTATCCGGCCGACAAGGCGCCGATGCTCGGTGAGTCCGCGTGGCCGTACCTGTCAGGCCGCGCAGACGCCGTGCATGACGACGATTACGTCACGGTGTTCACGCACCTGCAGTACGCCTCGGTCCGCCAGGGGAACTGGAAGCTGCTTTCGCTCGAGCAGCCGTTCGACGAGCGTTATTTCACGCTCCACAACCTGGCCGAGGATCCCGGTGAGGCGATCGACCTGTCGCTGTCCAATCCTCGCAAGCGCGCCGAATTGCTGGAACTGTGGCGAAGCGAGCGCACCAGGCTCGGCATCGTGTTGCCCGAAGATCTTTAGGCGTTGTCGCGGCGGGCTCGCTGCGCTGACGCGCAAGGAACGTTGGTTCCATGCAAGCCTGGACGGGGCGAGCGGCGCTATTGAGCCGCCGCTTCGGCCGATTCCTGCGGTGCAAGCTCCTGGCCCGACTGCGAAGCTGGTTCCGGACTACGAAATGCGCCCACGACGAAACCGCATTCGTTCTCCCGGCTAAACTGCGAAGCCGGTTCCGGATCACGGAATGCGCCCGCGACGAAGCCGCGTTTGTTCTCCCGGCTTGACTGCAGCAGCGGTTCCCAATCACGGAATCTGCCGTCGACGAAGCCGCATTCGTTCCGGTGGTACCGAACCTCGCCGTTGGGCTTAGAATGGCGATTCCGGCCGGCCACGCCAAGAGGATCGAGTGCCGATGATGAAGCTTGCATCGAGACTGCCTCCGATTTGCCTCGTCTTGTTCGCCGCCGCATGCGCGCCCGCGCCGGAAGGCGGCGATGGTGCCGATACCGGCGCCGCTGCCGGGGCGCAAGCCGATGCAGCCGCGCCCGCTGCAGCGGGTGCTGCAGACGCGTCAGCCGGGGAGGCCTCGCAGGCCGGTTACTTCGAGTGGCCGGAATACCGCGCCAACCTCGCTGCGCAACGTTATTCGCCGCTTGCCCAGATCGATCGCGACAACGTTGGCGATCTTCGCGTCGCGTGGCGCTGGTACGCGGGCAACTACGGGCCGCGGCCCGAGCAGCGCAACCAGACGACCCCGCTCATGGTCAACGGCGTGCTTTACGCCACGGTCGGTACGACGCGCAACGTCGTCGCGATCGATCCGGCCATGGGCGAGACCCTGTGGGTCTGGCGGCCCGACGAGGGCGAACGCTACGAGAATGCGCCGCGCAGGAGTTCGGGCCGCGGCCTGTCGTACTGGTCGGACGGGCAGGGCGCCGAGCGGCTCATCGTGGTGACGCCGGGCTTCAACCTCGTCGCGCTCGATCCGGGAACCGGCAGGCAGGTGCCGGGCTTCGGCGAGAACGGCATGGTCGACATGTTTGTGGGACTGCGCGGCGAGATCAACGAGCAGTCGAGTATCGGAAACACCTCCCCCGCAATCGTCGTCGGCGACACGATCGTGATCGGGCCTGCCCACGCCGTCGGGATGCGACCGCCGTCAAGAGCGAATCTCAAGGGCGATGTGCGCGGCTTCGATGTGCGTACCGGCCAGCTTCTGTGGACCTTCCGCACGATTCCCGAGCCCGGCGAGCCGGGCTACGAAACCTGGCTTGAGGGTTCCGCCGAATACACCGGCAATGCCGGGGTCTGGGCGCCGATGGCCGCCGACGAGGAACTCGGCCTCGTCTATCTGCCGACCGAGATCCCGACCGGCGACATGTACGGCGGCCACCGCCCCGGCGACAACCTCTACGCCAACAGTCTCGTGGCCGTCGACGCGCGGACCGGCGAGGTTGCGTGGCACTACCAGCTCATCCACCACGACATCTGGGACTGGGACAATCCGACCGCGCCGATTCTCATGGACATCACGGTCGACGGCGAGGACATCAGGGCCGTGGCGCAGATCACGAAGCAAGCCTGGGTGTACACCTTCGACCGCGAGACCGGCGAGCCGGTCTGGCCGATCGAGGAGCGGGTCGTGGGGCCGTCGGATGTGCCCGGCGAGCGCACCGCGTTGACGCAGCCCTTCCCGACGAAGCCGCCGCCGTTCGACCGGCAGGGTTTCAGCGAGGACGACCTGATCGATTTCACGCCGGATCTTCGCGCCGAGGCGCTCGCGGGCATGGAGCAGTTCCGCATGGGCCCGATCTATACGCCGCCGTCGCTTGCCAATGCGCCTGACGGCACGCGCGGCACGCTGATGCTGCCTAGCGCCACGGGCGGTGCGAACTGGGAAGGCGGCGCATACGACCCGGAGACCGGAATTCTCTACGTCGGCTCGTATACGAACGCCTGGGTCATGGCGATCCAGTCCGAGCCCGACTTTTCCGACATGCGATACATACAAGGCGGCGGTGGCGAGCTGCCGTGGCTTGAGGGCCTGCCGCTCGTCAAACCGCCTTGGGGCAGGATCACGGCCATCGACATGAATCGGGGCGAGCTGCTCTGGCAGGTTCCGAACGGCCCGACGCCGGACGACGTGGCCAACAACCCGGCGCTTGCCGGCCTCGACATTCCGCCAACGGGCTCGCCGACACGTCCGCCGACGCTCGTGACACAGACCCTGCTGTTCTCGGCGCCGGGCTGGGGCGCCCAGCCGCTGTTCCGGGCTCACGACAAGGCGACGGGCGACGTGCTTGCAGAGATCGACCTGCCGGGGGCCGTGGGCGGACTGCCGATGACCTACATGATCGATGGCAGGCAGTTCATTGTCATGTCCGTCGCCGGAGAGCGCGGCGCCGAGTTCGTCGCCCTGGCGCTGCCCGAGTAACGGCCAGTGACCGACCCGGGTCACACTCAGACAGGCAGCGCGGCCTTGTCACGGTCTGCCGGTCGTTGCACATGCGAACGATTTGCGGCGAAAGGAGGTCCAACGAAAGGGCTGCCATGTAAACTCCTCACAGGCGATCCAATGACGGATAGACGAAGTCATGACTAACGGACCTGCAGCAGTGGCGAACAGCGACGAATTCGCCGTCACGCTCGGCATCGAAGAGGAGTTCTTCCTCGTCGATCCCGAGACGCGCGACCTTCTCGCGGATCCGGACGCCCGCATCTTCGACGCTTGCGAGGAAAACCGCGGACCGCACAAGATCGTTCGCGAGTTCCTGCGCTCCCAGATCGAGACGAATACCCGCGTATGCAGCTCGGTCGGCGATCTGCGTGAGGCGTTGCGCGAAACCCGGCGGCTCGTGATCGACGCGGCCGAGCAATATGGCGCCCGGGTGATGGCCGCATCCATGCATCCCTTCGCGACCTGGAAGGACCAGGCGCCGACGCCGCGCGATCGCTACCACAAGTTTGCAGCCACCTACCAGGAAGCCGTGCGCCGTCTCGTCGTCGGTGGCATGCACATTCACGCCGGCTTCGGCGATGCGGATGCGCGCGTCCGGGTCATGACGGCACTGCGGCGCTACCTGCCGATGCTCCACGGGCTGTCCGCCTCGTCGCCGTTTATCGCCGGTCGCGAAACCGGCTTCAAGTCCTACCGGCTTACGGTCATGGGAAACCTGCCGCGCACGGGCATGCCCGGTCCGCTCGGATCCTGGGCGGAATACGAAAACCTCGTCGCCGAATACCAGCGCATGAACTTCATCGAAGACGGCAGCGAGCTGTGGTGGGACATTCGACCGTCGCATTCGTATCCCACCGTGGAGCTGCGTATCTGCGATGTCTGCACGCGCATCGAGGGCGCGTTGAGCATTGCCGCGCTCTATGCATCGCTGATCCGCAAGCTCATGCGGCTTGACGGCGAGGGCGCGTTGCCGGTGGAGCCGCTCACCGAACTCATCGAGGAGGATCGGTGGATGGCGCAACGCTACGGTGTGTTCGCGTTCCTTGCGAATCGCGACGCCGGCCGGCGGTCGGACATCTACGACCAGACGGCCGAACTCATCGAGGAGTTGGTGCCCGATGCCCAGGCTCTGGGCTGCGAAAACGAGATCCGCAGGGCACTGACCATCATCAGCGAAGGTTCCGGCGCGGATCGCCAGCTCGACCTGTACCGGCTGCGCCTGCTGGAGGGCGACACCCGCGAACAGGCGCTGCGCAAGGTCGTCGACCTCGCGATCGCCGAAACGCGCGAGGGTCTCGAAGCCGGGTCCGACTGACGGGCAAATCACCATCGGTCGTCGCAAACGCGTGTTTCGAGCGGCGGTTTCCGTCGCCAGGCGGAACCCGCAGCCGCGCTGCCGGTCAACTTTATGCACGGCAGCAGATGGGCTACCGTTGTTAATTCGCATTGAAACCGCCGCAGGCGGATTGCTGTTCCCGTGAGCGCCACGAACGACTACTTACTCATACGCGAACAGGCCGACAGGATCGTTGCGCGCGGCGCGCTCGGCCGGTCGGCGACATACGTGCGACTGCTCGAGTTCCTCGTGGCCTGCGCCGGCGAGGGCCGTACTCCGAAGGAGCTTGAGATCGCCGCCGAGGTGTTCGGCAAGGGTCCGGAGTTCGATCCGAGCCAGGACTCGATGGTTCGCGTTTACGCTCACAATCTGCGCCAGAAGCTCAACCACTACTACAGCAACGACGGCAGCGACGAGACGCTGCAGATCGCAATCCCCAAGGGCGAGTATCGCGTCACGATAGTTTCGGCGCAGACGACTCCGGCGGACGAACCACCGGTCGCGCGCGTCGGTTTGTCTCGCGTGCGCCTGGCCGTAGCCGTACTGCTGCTCGTGGCGCTCGGCGCCGGCGTCGGCTTCGTTGTCGGCGCGGGCGGCAACGCCGGGAGTTCCGGCTACAGCGCAGTTGCCGCATCGCCGATCTGGCGCGAGCTCTTCGACGACGATCTGCCGGTACTCGTCATCGTCGGCGACTACTACATCGTCGGCGAGCTCGACGAAGCCGGTAACGTGGCGCGGCTGGTCCGGGAATTCGCCGTCAATTCGAGCGAGGATCTCGACGTCTTTTCGATGATGCAGCCCGAGCGCGGAGCCCGTTACGTCGATCTCGATCTGACCTACCTCGCGCGCAGCACGGCATTCGCTCTGCGGGACCTGTTGCGGGTGATCTACACGGCCGACAAGCCCGTCACGGTCGTGCCGATGTCCGAACTCGACATTGAGGATCTCAAGACCAGCCACATCGTCTACGTGGGTTACATCAGCGCGCTCGACAAGATCATCGAGTTCGTGTTCGCATCATCGTCGCTCGAGATCGGCGACACGTTCGACGAGCTCACGAACCTCGAAACCGGCGATCGTTACGTCAGCGAGGCCGGACTTCCGGCTGACTACCGCAACTATCGGGATTACGGTCTTTTTTCGACGTTTCCGGGGCCGAGCGGGAACCAGCTCGTCGTCGTCGCGGGGACGCGCGACGCGGGCCTGATGCACAGCGCCGAAGCGGTCAGCGACCCACCTTACGTGCGCTCCATCGAGCAGGCCGTGCCCGAAGCCATCGCGGCCGAACCGCCGGCGTTCGAGTTGCTCTACGAAGTCACGGGCTTCGACCGCACCCCCCTCGATGCGATGCTCGTGCACTCGGCGCAACTGGATTTCAGCGAGATCTGGCGGGGCGAGCTGCTCGAGGCCGAGTGACGAAGCGCTTCTTCAGACGAGCCCGACAACCCAGAGCAGGCAGACAACCAGGAACGACACGATTCCGCCGACAAGCGTCGCGCCGCCATAGCCGAGAATCGCATCGTTGGCGCTGAGCTTCGACAGCGACGTACAGACCCAGAAGTAGCTGCTGTTCACATACTTGATGATCACCGAGCCACTGGCTCCCGCGAGCATCGCGGCTTCGGGCGAGAGGCTGAGGCTGCCGAGCATGGGTGCTACGAGCGACGCGGCCGTGATGACGCCGACCGTCGTTGAGCCCGTGATCATGTTGCCGATGATGCCGATCACGAACGGCAGGAGTATTGCGGGCAACCCGTAGGCGGCAAAGATGCCGCTGATGTAATCGACGGCCGGCGTTCCCCTGAGGATTTCGCTCAGCGAGCCGCCGAGCCCGGTCACGACGAGGATCATTGCCGAGATCCGGAGCGCTTCCTCGACCCAGGCGTTCGTCGACGCCTTGCGGTGCTCGGGCGTGCGGATGTTGCGGAACGAGAGCCACACGCCAATGCTGAGCGCGATCACCGGCCAGCCGATGTAAGCGAGCCCGTCGCGCACGATGTGGCCTTCCGGAAGAAAGAGCCTCGAGACGCTCTGTGCGGAAATCAGCACGATCGGTACGGCGATCGGTGCGTACGAACTCCATGCATTGGGCCGCGCGGCATTGCTGTGGAGAAAGTCATCGGTCACGTATTCCTCGGCGGCCATGGTGGGGATGCGCGGCCCGATCACGTACTGGCCCCAGATCCAGCTTCCGAGCGAGCCCGCAAGACAGGCGATCCCGCCGAAAATGATCGTCGTGCCGATGTCCGCGCCGACGATGGCGGCTGCGGCAAGCGGGCCGGGCGTGGGCGGCACGATCGCGTGGGTAAGCTGCAGCGAGCCAACGAGGCCGATCGACATCACGCTGATCGTGACGCCCATCATCCTTGCGGCCGAGTGCACGAGCGGGTTCAGGATCACGTAGGCGACGTCGGAAAAGATCGCGATGCCGAGCACGAAGCCCGTCAGGGTCAGCGCGAGCGGCATGCGCTTCGATCCGACCGCGCTGACCATGGTTTGCGTGATGGTCTGGATCGCGCCGGTGTGTCTGAGCGCCTCGGCGATGATCGAGCCGAGCACGATCACGACGCCGATCGAGCCGAGCGTGCTGCCGAAACCCGATTCGAACGCGGCGATGAAGTTGTTCCTTTGCACGCCCGGGATCACGCCAAAGAGCAACAGCGGCACGAGCAGGGCGAGAAACACGTGCCAGCGCCATTTCGCGATCAGAAACAGCAGAAGGACGATGACGCCGAGGAACGCGAAAAGAGCGACCAGCGGGCTCGTGGCGACGGCGGTTGCGGGATCCATGCGGCGCTCCGTTACGGGTTCGGCATTCGGTCCGGAAGGCTCCGGCGATCGCAGGACGCTGCGCACTTCATGCCGTCTTCCGGTGACGTTGCGTAGTCGATGCGACGCTCCGGCGAGGTTGTGCAGTCGCTCCGACGTTTCGGCGACCTTGTGCGGTACATCCAGCGCTCCCTTACCCGTTCGCGCGCTCGGGCGAACTGTCGGCGAGCCAGTCGAGTGCAGCCGCGACGCCGCCGCGTTCGTGCGGGACGCCCGCCCGGGCCAGGCCCATTTCGACGCCGGCCAGCGTGCCCGCGAGCATGAGGTCGTTGAAGCTGCCGAGGTGGCCGATCCTGAATACCTTGCCGGCGAGCCGGCCGAGCCCGGTGCCGAGCGACATGTCGAAGGCCTCGAGCACGACCGCGCGGAAACTGTCGGCGTCATGCCCCTCGGGCATGAGTACGGCCGTCAGCGAACTCGAGTGCTCGTCGGGATTCAGGCACAGCACCTCGAGGCCCCAGGTCCCGACCGCCAGGCGCGTCGCCGCCGCGTGCCGGTCGTGCCGCGCGAAAACATTGTCGAGGCCTTCCTCGAGCAGCATGCGGATCGACTCGCTGAGCCCATAGAGCAGATTCGTCGCAGGCGTATACGGGAAGAAGCCGGACTTGTTGGCGGCGAGCACGTCGTCCCAGCTCCAGTAGCTCTTCGGCGTCGACGCGCTGCGGCTCGCCGCCACCGCCTTGTCCGAGACCGCGTTGAACGCGAGCCCCGGCGGCAGCATCAGGCCCTTCTGCGAGCCTGCGACGGTCACGTCGACGCCCCATTCGTCCATCCGGTAGTCGATCGAGGCGAGCGAGGAGATCGTGTCGACCAGGAAGAGCGCCGGGTGTTGCGCGCGATCGATCGCCTTGCGTATTTTGCCGATGCGGCTTGCGACGCCGGTCGAAGTTTCATTGTGCACGATGCAGACGGCCTTGATCGCGTGTGCGGAATCATCCGTGAGTGCCGCTTCGATCACCTCGGGGTCCGCGCCGTGCCGCCAGTCGGTCGGCAGGACCTGCGTATCGAACCCGAGCCGCGCCGCGAGCTGCTGCCAGAGCACCGCGAATTGCCCCGTCTCGCACATGAGGACCCGGTCCCCGGGCGACAGGGCGTTGACGAGCGCGGCCTCCCAGGCGCCCGTGCCCGACGAGGGGTAAATGATGACGGGATGCTCCGTCTGAAAGATCTTCGGCAGCTCGCCCAGGATCTCGAGCCCGAGCGCGGCGAACTCCGGTCCCCGGTGGTCGATCGTCGGTTGGTCGATCGCGCGCAATACGCGATCGGGAACGTTGGTCGGTCCCGGGATTTGCAGGAAGTGGCGGCCGCTTGCGTGAGTCATCGACGTACCCTGGTTCGCCGCCGCATTGTTATCCAGAGCGCGCGCGATTGCCACACGACCCTGAGCCAGCCACGCTCACCGCTGCGCCTGACTTCATGCTCGGCCCAGGAACGCCTCCTGCATGTCGATCGATCCGAGGCATATCGAGCGTTGCGCCTGCCCCCCGAGCGGCCTGACGACCCAAGAGGTCAGGAATTGCGAGGCCCGGCGCGCCGATGCCGAGGCTACGGTTCGGCTCGCTGCAGCTTTTCCGCGCCGCGTCCGATCACGCTATGATGGCGTCCGTGAACGAGCGGGCTCCTGAGTGCATGGCGGTACGACGATGACCGATCTCGGCGCGCTCGAAGCCCGCTTCCGGCGCGAGCTCGACTGCGAGGTGCTTTTCGACGCGTTTTCCCGCGCCCGTTATTCCACGGATGCCTCCATCTACCAGGTCGATCCGCTCGGCATCGTCGTGCCGCGCAGCGCCGACGACGCGCTCGCCGCAGTTGAAATCGCCGCCGATTCGAACTTGCCGATACTGCCGCGCGGCGCCGGCAGTTCGCAATGCGGTCAGGCGGTGGGCGAGGCGATCGTCGTCGACAACAGCAGGCACCTCGCCGGTATCGACCAACTCGATGTAGCGGAGAGGACCGTCCGGGTCGAGCCCGGCGTCGTGCTCGACAGGCTCAACGCATATCTGAAGCCGCACGGGCTCTGGTATCCGGTCGACGTCTCGACATCCGCCCAGGCGACGATCGGCGGGATGACGGCGAACAACAGCTGCGGCGCGCGCTCGATCCGCTACGGCAACATGGTGCACAACGTGCTGGCCGTCGAAGCCTGGCTCACGAGCGGCGACATCGTCGAATTCGGCGAGGTCGGTCCGATCGGCGAGCGCGTCGACGGCCCGCAACGCTACAGTCACCTCGTCGATGTCGTGCGCGGCTACTACGTCGGCGAAGAGGAGGAGATCGCCGCACGCGTTCCGAAAGTCCAGCGCCGTGTCGCCGGCTACAACCTGGACATGGCGTCGACGGGCCGCTTCAACATGGCCCACCTGCTCGTGGGTTCCGAAGGCACACTCGGCTATTTCCGCCGGATCAAGCTCAAGCTCGCGCCGCTGCCCCGGCACAAGGTGCTCGGCATCGCGCACTTTGCGACCTTTTACGAGGCGATGAGCCACACGCAGCACATCGTCAAGCTCGATCCCGCGGCCGTGGAACTCGTCGACCGCACGATGATCGAGCTGTCGCGCGCGAATCCTGCTTTTCAAGGCATCGTCGACCGGGTCGTGCGCGGCGACCCCGACGCGATCCTGCTCGTCGAGTTCGCAGGCGACGAGCACGCGGAGCAGGTCGCAAGGCTCAAGCAACTCGTCGAGCTCATGGGCGACCTCGGCCTGCCGGACAGCGTGGTCGAGATCGAGGACCCGGTGCTGCAGAAGGACTTCTGGAACGTTCGCAAGGCCGGCCTCAACATCATGATGTCCATGAAGGGCGACGGGAAACCCGTCTCGTTCATCGAGGACTGCGCCGTACCGCTCGAGCATCTGGCCGACTACACCGCGCGCCTGACCGAAGTGTTCGAGAAGCACGGGACCCGCGGGACCTGGTACGCTCACGCCTCGGTCGGCACCTTGCACGTGCGCCCGGTGCTCGACATGCGCTCGGACAAGGACGTCAGGTCCATGCGCGCGATCGCCGAGGAAGCCTGCGCGATCGTGCGCGAGTACAAGGGTTCGTACTCGGGCGAGCACGGCGACGGTCTCGTGCGCTCGGAATGGATCGAGCCCATGTATGGGCCAAGGCTCACGATGGCATTCGGCGAGATCAAGCGCCAGTTCGATCCGAAGGGGCTCATGAACCCCGGCAAGATCGTCGATCCGCCGAAGATGGACGACCGGGAGCTGTTCCGGTACAAGCCGGGCTACGCGACCGTGCCGATCGAGACGGCGCTCGACTGGTCCGCGCACGAGGTCGGCGCGCACAACCGCGGGCGCGGCTTCGCGGCGGCCGTGGAGATGTGCAACAACAACGGCCACTGCCGCAAGTTCGACGCGAGCCCGATGTGCCCGTCCTGGCGCGTCACACACAACGAACGCGACCTGACGCGCGGCCGCGCGAACTCGCTGCGCCGGGCGCTTGCCGGCCAGCTCGGCAGCGATGCCCTCACGTCGAAGGACATGTACAGGACGCTCGAACTTTGCGTGTCCTGCAAGGCCTGCAGGCGGGAGTGCCCGACGGGCGTCGACATGGCGGCCATGAAGATCGAGTTCCTGAACCAGTACCACCGCCGCCATGCGCGCCCGCTCAGGGACAGGCTCATCGCCCATCTGCCGCGCCTTGCGCCGAAGGCCGCTCGCCTGTCCGGCTTGTTGAATCTGCGAAACCGCATCCCGGGGCTGGGGCTGCTCATGGAAAAGCTCGCCGGCATCGCTGCGCGGCGCAGCCTCCCGACCTGGCGGCGCGACCGGTTCCGGCCGGCCGCCGAAAGCCCGGCGAGCGCCGCGGATGCCGACGTCGTGCTGCTGGCGGACACATTCAATATCTACTTCGAACCGGAGAACCTGCGCGCCGCCGTCAAGGTGCTCACGGCCGCGGGTTTCCGCGTCGCGGTTGCTCAGGCCGCCGACGGCGGGCGACCGCTGTGCTGCGGCAGGACGTATCTCTCCACGGGCATGGTCGAGGAGGCGCGAGCCGAAGCGAAACGCACCGTTGCGGCATTGAAGCCGTTCGTCGAGCGCGGCGTTCCTGTCATCGGCCTCGAACCATCCTGCGTGCTCGGTCTGCGCGATGAGTTCCTCACGCTCCTGCCGGGCGCCGACACAGCGGCGCTCGCGCAAGTCGCGCTGACGTTCGAAGAGTTCCTGAGCCGCGAGAAGGCCGCGGGCCGGCTCTCGCTGCCGCTCGGGAAGCTTCCCTACCGGCGCGCTCTGGTCCACGGCCACTGCCACCAGAAAGCTTTCGCGGTCATGCCGGCGGTGAACGAAGCACTCGGGCTCATACCCGATCTCGCGGTCGAGACGATCCAGTCGAGCTGCTGCGGCATGGCCGGGGCTTTCGGTTACGAAGCCGAACACGTCGAGGTGTCGCTCGCGATGGCGGAAATGGCGCTGTTGCCGGTCGTCCGGGACGCGGGCGAGGACACGCTGATCGTCGCGGACGGAACGAGCTGCCGCCACCAGATCGCCGACGGCAGCGAGCGCACGGCGCTGCACGTCGCCCGCGTGCTGGCCGACGCGCTCAAGTAAGCTTGATCCACGCGATCGTTCTGCGGTATCAAGGTTGCAAACTCGTACGGGACAAACTTGGACGTGGGGGGACACGGTCATGATCGAACTGGATCGCAGAGACTTCATTGCCAGCCTGGGCGGAGCCGCGGCAGTCGGCCTCATGAGTCACGAAGCACGCGCCGACGCGCTCGAGGATGCGCTCAACGAGCGGCTTGAGCTTGCGCAGGCGGGCGCGGGATCCGGTGGCGGCGACTTCCCGACCGCGGCCGAGGTCGAGGCGCAGATTCCGACGCGCAGCTACCGGCGCGGAACGGGCACATCCTTCCTGAACACGAGCGGCGACAACGTCCCGGTCCTGGCGCCGATGCCGGACAATCCAACGCTGTTCGATTTCTTTGATCTGCGCTTCGCGCGGCAAAGCAACCACTGCCTGCAGAGCGCGAACAAGGCGATGGAGCGCGGCGTCGACGAGGAGATCATCCTCGCCTGCCTGCTGCACGACACCGTGCAGGCCATCATGCGCACCGATCACGGATACTGGGGCGCGCAGCTCTACGAGCCGTACGTGCCCGAGCGCACGAGCTTCGCGATCAAGTACCACCAGGCGCTGCGCTTCTACCCGGACGACGAGGCCGGTTATGTCTACCCGGACCTGTACCGCAGGATATTCGGCGAGGACTACGTGCCCGCGGCGCACATCCGGGCCGACTGGAACATGCTGCGCGACCACAGTTGGTACGACGCTCCGCGCGAGGTTACGGTCAGCGACCTGTACGCGTTCGATCCGGACGCCGTCGTGTCGATGGACCCATTCGTCGACATCGTCGGGCGCCACTTCCGGCAGCCGGCAGAGGGGCTCGGCAACGACGCGAGTCCCGTGGCGCACATGTGGCGGACGATCGCGAATCCTGACGCGCCGCTGTAGGGAAGCCCGAGAGCCGGGAGCTGCGGGACCGCCGCTCCAGCGAAGCGCCAAGGCCGCGCTGCGGGGCCGCCGAGGTCCGGTGGTGCCGGCGCATTGGGGTGTTGCCGTGGTCGGAAACTGGCGCAGCGGCAGGAAACCGGCGTCGAGGTCGGATACAGGTGCCGTGGTCGGGTAACGGTGCTGCGGCAGCGATCTGGCGCCCCGGGCCCCGCGGCGGCTGATCGTTCCTGCGCAGTGGCGGCCCTCGTACGGGATGCGGTCACCGTGCGACAACGAATTCAGGGGAGATCGGCGATGCGTTTTCAGCAGACAATGGCGGTCACCGCGGCGGTCGTGCTCCCGCTGGCGGTCGCGACTTCGCACGCACAGGGGTGGCGCCAATACACGAGCACGGCTGACAACTTCCGCATTCATGCACCGGGCGAATTCGAGGTCGAAGAGATCGAGTACCCGTCCGAGTACGGGGCGGTCATGCCGGCGCGCGTCTACAGCTACGAGGATGGCGCCAACGGCTACGCCGTGACCGTCGTCGACTACAGCGACGCGAGGGCGATACACGCGGCGCGCTCCGACCGTACAGAAGCCGATTACGAGCTGTACTGGGAAGTCGACGTCCGGGCCTCGGTCGCCTATGCGGCGGCGAATCTGCGCCGGCGCGGCGGCGAAGTCACCTACGACGCCTATCACTACATCGACCGCGTCGAAGGCCACCAGCTACAGATCACGAACGACGACGGCTCACGAACCTTCGCCGCGATCTACCTGCACGACAGCCGCCTGTACATCTCCGAGGCGACTGTCGCTCCGGGCTCGCCGCCGCCGGGCATGTTTCAGCAGTCGCTCGAGTTCCTCGACGACGCGGGCAACAGGATCCGCTACCGCAACTACGCCGACGCGATCAAGGTGCGAAATCCCGACATCAGCCCCGACACGAACCCGGCCACGCGCTCCGATCTGCTGTTGCAGTAGCGGTTGGCGCGAGGAGCACAGAATGCGGTACGAAAGCCTGATTCTCGCCGCCCTGGCAACGACGCTGCTTGCGATACCCGCATCGGCTCATCATTCCCACGGCAATTACCTGATGACCGAGTACACGCAGCTCACCGGCACCGTGACTGAGCTTCACTGGTTCAATCCGCACACCTGGGTCTACATCGACGTCACGGACGCCGAAGGACAGACGGCGACCTGGCTCCTCGAAGCCGCGTCGGCCAACACACTGCGCAGACAGGGAATCGACGAGGACCTCGTGCAGCCCGGCGATACTGTCTCGGTCCGCTGTCATCGGCTCCGCGACGGCTCGAACGGCTGCCTGCTCGGATTCCTGACGCGCGAGGGCGGCATTGAGCGGGAATGGGATTAAGTAGCATCGGATCGCCGGGCGGGCAAATCGACCGCCGTGAAACGCATGTCAGACTGCAATGTTCAGCAGTTAGCTGGTAACCAGTGCCATGCGCTTGGCGGCCATGTGGCTTGATGCCCAGGCCCAACCGGGATTCTTATTGACTGTGCGCGTAGCCCAATCGGCAGAATTCCGCTGCCACGCAACACGGCAGCGAGACGCAATCTCCGAATCCGCTCAGTTCCCGGGCAGCGCGAAAACCCACAGTGCCGCGCTGCGAATGATCGGCAGATCGATCTCCGGTGTGAGCATCGGCCAGGACATCGCGTGCGCCGTGCCGTAACCGACGATCAGCGCCACATACTGCGTGCCATCGACCGCATAGCTAATGGGTGCGGCACTCGGCACGTCGCCGACCCGCGTGCGCCATAGCGCCTCACCGTCGGCCTCGTCGTAAGCCGTGAAATACCGATCGAGTGCGCCGGCGAATAACACGCCGCCAGCCGTAACCAGCGTGCCGGTCGTCTGCGGTGCGCGCTGTCGCGTTGTCCACAGGGTCTCGCGCGTTTCCAGATCGATCGCCTGAATCCGGCCATAGCGGCCATCGCTGTCGATCGTCGGCCTGATCGTCCAGTTGACGCCGGTCGACAACGATCCGCGCACGTCCGGCGGCTGCGGGACCATATCCATGCATGTCTCGACCAGCGGCACGTACAGCACGTTGTTGTTCGGATTGACCGACGCCGGAATCCAGCTCTTTGCGCCGCCCGCGTGCGGACAAACGGTGATCGTTTCTTCGCGCGACGGGATCAGGTCGGGATCGACGAACTTCTCGCCCGTTTCGGGATCGATGCCCGTCATGAAGTTCTGCAGACCCAGATCGAACGAATAAACGTAGTTGCCTTCGAGATCGATTGCGTCGTAGATGGCCTGCTTGCCGGCGGTGAGGATCAGGCGCTGCTCTTGCCCGTCGATTTCCATTTCGACGAGGTGGCGCTCGAACGACCAGTCGAAGTCCCACTGATCGTTCGGGACATGCTGAAAATACCACTCGACGTTCCCCGTGGCCGGATCCAGCGCGACTGTCGCGTTGGTGTAGAGCGCTTCGTTGGTCACTCCGGAAAGTCCGAGCGGGTCCCTCAACGGACCGGTGTCGTAGGTCGGCGCCGGCCCGAAAAGCGCAACGCCGGTCTCGACGTCGTAACCGCCGGGCGTCCACACGGATCCGCCGGTACGCTCCTCGAGCGGCAGGTCGTTCCAGGTGTTCCCGCCAGGCTCATCCGGCCGGGCGATACTGAAAAAGCGCCATATTTCCTCGCCCGACTCTGCATCGAGCCCAACCACATACGCACCGCCGGGCGCCTGGCCGTTGACGCCCTGCATGACCACGCCATCGGCGACCAGCGGCCCGCCGCTGAGCCCGAACCCGCTGTCAGGGTCCGTGATCGGCGTATCCCAGACGACATCGCCGGTCCTGACATCGAGCGCGATGACGTGTACATCGGATGTGCCGGCGTAAAGCTTGTCGTCGTAGATCGCCATGTTTCGCTTCACGGAAATGCCGCCGTCGCCAAGGTCGCGCGCGTAGTGCCAGAGAATGTTGCCGTTTGTCGCATCCAGTGCCTGTACATGGTCGCCGTAGGAATGCACATAGATGACGCCGTTGTGAACGAGCGGTGTCGCCCCGTTCGCGCCCGGCGGAAGTGCAAGTGACCAGGCGAGCGTGAGCTCGTCGACATTGTCTCGCGTGATCTGGTCAAGCGGCGTAAATCCAGTGCTGTCGTAAGTGCGGCGCCAGTTGAGCCAGTCGTCGGCAGACGGGTTCTCAAGCTCTTCCTGGGAAATCGGGCTGAAATCGTCAAGGGGATTCGGGCGTTCGGTCCAGGCCGGCAGTTCTACGCCGGGCGCGAGTCCACCGGCGGGTCCGATCAAGCGCAGACGCTGCTGCTCGGTCATCTGCTCGAGGCGCTCGGCCGCGTCCTGCGCCTGCGCAGTGCCGCCTGTGCCGATCAGACCAGCAAGTGCAGTGAAGGCGACAATTGCCGGCCGACCGGCAGCCGCTAGTGGTTTCAGGAGACGCATCATCAGTGTGTTCCTCATCTTCGTACCTGGTTTCCCGGTTTTCGTGCAGTCTACCTGCAAGCAATCGCCGCGTCCCGGCGGGTTCCCGACGGCATCGTCCCAATCAACGGAGTCAAGACTCACACGTACACCACGGGTAGGAAGTTCGGGGCTTTTTCGCCCCTGGACCCGGCGAGAATCATATTGCCGGGTGCGCCAAGCTGCAATCGCGGCCACTTGCGGCGTACCGCTGTCGATCAGGTCGCACACGCGGCGCTATAATCGCGAGTTGACGGGCGCACACTTCGGGCGCAGCAGTTTGAAATCGGGAGGACTCCGGCCATGGCCAGCGCTGACTGGTACTACCACCGCAAGGGATGAACCTCCTGCAATCGCGCCTCCTGGTTTCTGGAGGCTAATGGCATCGAGGTCGCCGAAACCGTCCCGGCGAGCCGCAAGCTGCAGCGCAGCAACGCGGCCGAACTGCTGCGCGGCGCGTCGCGGCTGATCGTTTCCAGGGGCCGCAAGGTCACGCAGTTCGCCGGCGCCGCAAACGCCGACGATGACGCTGTCAACGCCATGCTCGGCCCCACCGGCAACCTGCGAGCTCCCACGATCCGCACCGGCGCCACCGTGCTCGTCGGCTTCAACGAAGAGGTCTACCGCAAGGTTTTTGATACGAAAGTCTGATGTCGGGTCAGCCGTGCGGCTGTCACAACGGCCGGATCAGGTTTCGATCGCGCGTCGACCCTTGTTAACGCACGGCGATCGGATTCCCCGGCGAGCCCGTCGCACCCTTGAGCTTTATCGGTGCGAAGATGAACGCGAACTCGTAGACGCCGTCGGCCGCAAGCGCGCTCAGATCGAGGTTCTCGAAGTTGTAGATGCCGTTGCGGACAAGCAGCCATTCGTGGCCAGCGATCCCATCAGCGGGGTTCTCGCCGGGGACTGCTTCCACCGGGTAAGTGTCCCCGCCGGTCATCACGATTCTCCGGTCCGTGAGCCAGCGAATCGCCGTGATGCCGGGGCCGGGCGGGCTGCCGCCGTAGGTCTCGTTGTCGACCATCCAGAGCTGCCCCCATCCCGTGTGGAACAGCACCGCGTCGCCCTCGTTGATCGCGACGCCCTGCATCTCGAGCGTCGCCTCGATGTCCTCGACCGTGATCACGTAGCTCTCGTCGAGCATGTCCACGCCCTTGTACCTCGCAACATCGATGAGCACGCCGCGCGTGAAGAGTACGCCGACGTTCTCGATGCCGAGCCGCTCCAGTCCATAGGCGGTGCCGAACTCGGACAGTTTGAAGCCGTTGTAGAAAATGTGATCGCCGTCGCGCTCGACGCCGATGTGACCGAGCCCGTCAAACTGCGTGCCGACCTGGCCGATCTCCGCGCTCACGAGCTCGTCGTTGAAGACGGTACCGCCCTCGACGGCTGCCGCGCTCGTCGGCAAGCCCGGAATCGTGAGGCTGTAGTGGCGGTTGCCTACGAGCGGCATGCCGGCCTCGTAGACGCGGCCAAGTTCGTAAATGCGGCCTTCCTCGATCAGCGACACCGCTTCGAGCACCTTGGCCGGCGTGATGCGGTTCGCCGCGCCGCGCTCGTCGTCGGGTCCCCATTCGGAAGGCCACCATTCGTCCGCGTCAGGCGTCTGTGCCGCGGCGAACGGCGCCGCGATCAATCCAGCCAGAATCCAGGTCAAGAGTCGGCAGCGAGCCGGTTCGCGCTTCGTTTTCATCGTCCAGCTTCCCTTGTTTGTTGAGCGTACCCCGCGTATAGCCTGCCGCCGATTCCGACGCAGAACAAGGCGGCGAGGCTCCGCGAGCAAGCGCAGTGCCGCTACCGAAGGCTTACCGGCTCGATTTGCGGCTTGTCGAATGGTTCACTTATCGTTGTCCCGAACCAAGCCATAGAGAATGCATCGAATCGATGCGCAAGGCGTAAGCGGAGAGTCTGATGGTCACGACAATGTTCGTTCGTATATCTGTCTCGCTGTTGCTCGCAGCGCTCGCGGTCGGCCCGGCGGCTGCCCAGCGTCAATGGGGCCAGGATCGGTCCATCGAGCAGATCTCCGAAAGCGTCTACAGATGGGGATCGGACGGCCAGTACGGCGCCTACATCCTGACTTCGGAAGGCATCATCGTCGTCGACGGCCACTACTGCCCGTCGGGAACGGTGGATTGGCTGAAGTCCGAACTGGCCACTCGCCACGACGTGCCCGTCAGGTTTCTCGTGCTGAGCCACGATCACCTGGATCACATCTGCAATTCGCAGGTTTTCGACGACACGGCCGTCACGGTCGGGCACCGCAACATCAGGCCGCACATCGTTCGCGAGGGGAGAATTTCCTCGGTTCCCGACGTCACCTTCGAGAACGAGATGGATCTGCACCTGGGCGGCGTCAAGGTCACGCTGCTCTACGTCGGGCCGTCGCACAGCGACAACCTGATCCACGTCCACGTGCCCGACGAGGGCGTGCTGATCTCGATCGACATCGCCCGCGACGTGCTGTTCCCCGACCTCAGGGACATGGACGTGCACGGCATGCTGCGGGGCCTCAGGACGCTCTCGAAGCTCGACGACGTGGATGTCGTGCTGCCGGGACACGGCCCGCGGCTGCTCGGGCAGGACAACTTCATGCGCAGCCACGAGTTCCTCCAGACCCTGCACGACCGCGTGCTCGATCACATGATCGCGGGCCGGACGCTGCCGGAGATTCGGCAACTGGTTTCCATGGACGAGTTCAGCGATCTCGGCGGGCTCGACATGTTCCTCGACCCGAACATCGTGACGATGTACGACTTCCTGTATCGCTATCGCGAGCCGAACAACCGCCTCACCGAATTGGAGGCCGTGAGCTGCATCGAGAACTCGAGCGCCTGCCGCACGTCGGACTGAATCGGTCGGGCGAGGCCCGCTGTCCGGTCCCGCTGTCCGGTCGATCGACGCGTTTGTTGAAGGATGCGACTGGAGCTGCGGACGCTTCAGTCCGCGGGCACGAGCCTTACGACCGGCGTCGGCAAGCCGACTCGATTGTCGACGGCCAGGTAGATGTAGCCGTCCGGACCCTCGCGCACGTCGCGGATCCGCAGATCGCCGGCAAGCAACGGCTCGCGGTGCGCGACGCCGCCCTGCTCGTTGAGCCAGATTCTCGACAGCCGCTGGTAATCGGCAGACAGCCCGCCTGCGAAAATATTGCCCTGCCACATCGGAAACGCGTCGCCGGTGTAGACCGCAAGGCCCGACGCGCCGATCGACGGCACCCAGTACAGCGCCGGCTGCTCCATGCCCTCGCGGTGCGGGGCGGAATGGATCGGCAGTCCGCTGCGGTAATTGACGCCGTAGCCGATAACGGGCCAGCCGTAGTTGAGCCCGGGACGCGAGACATTGAGTTCGTCGCCGCCCTGCGGGCCGTGTTCGGTCGCCCAGACTTCGCCGGTCTCCGGATCGATGGCGAGTCCTTGCGGATTCCTGTGCCCGTAGCTCCAGATTTCCGGCAGCGCGTCGCTGCTTCCGACGAACGGGTTGTCGTCAGGAACGCTGCCGTCGTCGTGCAGCCTCACGATCGTGCCGTGGTGGGTCATCGGATTCTGTGCAGGGTGGGCCGCAAGGTCCTCGAGGTCGCCTTGCGGGATGAACTGGCGGTCGCCGACGCTCATGAACAGGTAACCGTCGGCGTCGAACGCGAGCTTGGCGCCGTAGTGGCCGGCTCGCTCGCCCCAGGCGTTCGCCTCGAAGATTTCCTCGACGTCGTGCAGGGTGTCGTTCTCGAAGCGAGCACGCAGAAGGGCGGTCGTGCTCTCGGAATTGTCCTCGTTGCCCTTGGCGTAGCTCAGGTAGATCAGGCGGTTGGACTCGAAGTCCGGGTGCACCGCGATTTCCTGCAGACCGCCCTGTCCCTCGTGGCGGACCGCCGGCATGGGGCCGACCGAGTCCGGCAGCAACTCGCCGTCCCGAATGATGCGGAGCCGTCCGGGCCGCTCGGTGACCAGAATGTCGCCGTTGGGCAGGAACGCGATGCTCCACGGGTTCTCGAAGCCGTCGGCGACGATCTCGATCGTGAAGTCGTGTTGTTGGGACTGGATCACCTGCGCACCGGCCGGTGCGGCGGCGATTGCGAGTGCCGCGGCGGCCATGAGCAAGGCCGTGGCTCGGGCCGCGTTCAGGCGGCGGGAGGAAGAGCTTCTGGAAACCTTGGGCGCGGACATGGGGACCCCCTTGCAACGCTTCTTGATCGGGTTGTCGGACCGGTCCGTGAGTGTACACCAGGAACATTCGCGGCGATGCAGGCAGCTTCCCTTGCGCATGTGCCAGTGCTTCAGAGCGCTGATTTGCAAGAGCCAGTCAGCGTTGCAAATGCGGCGGCAGCGCAACAAATGAACACGTGTTGCGGCGGCCCGCGGCGAAGAGCCGGCCGCATTTTGCGCGCCGGCTTGCGCCGGGTTGCCGACGACGCTCGCGCGTCGCCCGAGGAATTGCTAATGTCCGGCCCGCAACACAATGGTGGAGAACATGGATCATGCTGGTCGAGCAGATCTGGACGGCCAACGCGTACCGCAATTTCAACTACCTGATCGCCTGTGAGGAGACGGGCGAGGCGCTCGCCGTCGACCCGCTCGACCACCGCAAGTGCCTCGCCGTCGCGAGGGACCGGGGGTGGGAGATCACGCAGATCCTCAATACCCACGAACACGGCGATCACACGGGCGGCAACCGCGCGATGATCGCAGCGACCGGTGCCCGGCTTTTGGCTCACGCCAATGCACGCGGGGCGATACCGGGCATCGATCGCGGGCTCGCTGCCGGCGACGCGATCAGGATCGGCAAGACCGTCGAGCTCGAAGCGCTCGACACACCCGGGCACACGATGAGCCACGTCTGTGTGCTGTCCCATTCGGCGACCCCGGCGCTTTTCTGCGGGGATACGCTCTTCAACGCCGGCGCAGGCAACTGTCATAACGGCGGACATCCCGCGGAGCTCTACGACACTTTCGCCAACCAGTTCGCAAGTCTTCCCGACGACGTGCTGGTCTACCCGGGGCACGACTACATCGCAAACAACCTCGGTTTCACGCTGGCCCGCGAACCCGACAACGGCGCCGCGCGGGAATTGCTCGAGCAGGTGGCCTGTCAGGATCCGAACGAGGCGCTCGTCTCGACGCTCGCCATGGAGAAGGAAATCAATACCTTCTTCCGCCTGCAAAGCCCGACGGTCATCGCGCGACTGCGCGAGGAGTTTCCCGACCTGCCTGACGATCCCGACACGCGAACGGTGTTCCTGAAGCTGCGCGAGCTTCGCAACACCTGGTGATGGCAGACGGCCGCGGTCGGGTCGCGCGCCGGCGCGTCGCTGCTGCGCTCACGGCCTCAGTCGATAACCTTTCCGGAAAATGCTTCGCACGATCATCAGGCAGAGGATCAGAAACGCGAGGGTCATCGTGACGCTGATGCCCAGGCTGACATCGGCGTTTTCGTAGAAGCTCCAGCGGAAACCGCTGATCAGGTAGACGATCGGGTTGAACAGCGTCACCGTCTGCCAGACGGGCGGCAGCATGTCGATCGAGTAGAAGCTCCCGCCGAGGAAGGTCAGCGGCGTGATGATCAGCATCGGCACGATCTGCAGGCGCTCGAAGCTGTCCGCCCAGATGCCGAGAATGAAGCCGAGCAGGCTGAACGTCACGGCCGTGAGCACGAGGAAGAACAACATCCAGATCGGGTGCGCGATCTCGATCGGCACGATCAGGCTGGCCGTGGCGAGAATGATGAGGCCGAGCAGCGCCGACTTCGTCGCGGCGGCGCCGACGTAGCCGAGCACGATCTCGAAATAGGACACCGGTGCGGACAGGATCTCGTAGATCGTGCCGATGAACCGCGGGAAGTAGATGCCGAACGACGCGTTCATCACGCTTTGCATGAGCAGCGACAGCATGATGAGTCCCGGCACGATGAAGGCGCCGTAGCTCACGCCGTCGACTTCGGTGATGCGCGAGCCGATCGCTGCGCCGAACACGACGAAGTACAGCGATGTCGAGATGACCGGGGCCAGCACGCTCTGCAGCAGCGTGCGCCAGGTGCGCGCCATCTCGAACAGGTAGATCGCCTTGACGCCGTGGAAGTTCATGTGGGCCGCTTCACGAGATTGACGAAGATCTCTTCGAGGGAGCTCTGCGTCGTGTGCAGATCCCTGAAGCCGATGTTCGCGTCGTTGAGTTCGTCGAGCAATGCGGTAATGCCCGTGCGATCGGCCTGTGTGTCGTAGGTGAAGACGAGTTCCGAGCCGCCATTGACGAGTTCGAGGCCGAAGCCCCCGAGCCGTTCGGGCAGTTCGCTCAGCGGCTCATGCAGCTCGATCGTCATTTGCTTTTTGCCGAGCATGCGCATGAGCCGGGTCTTTTCCTCCACGAGAATGAGTTCGCCGTTGTTGATCACGCCGATCCGGTCGGCGAGTTCCTCGGCTTCATCGATGTAGTGAGTCGTGAGGATGGTCGTGACGCCCGAGTCGCGCAGCTCGCGCACCGTGCCCCACATGTCCTTGCGCAGTTCGACGTCAACGCCGGCCGTCGGCTCGTCGAGAAACAGGATCTGCGGTTCGTGCGACAGCGCCTTGGCGATCAGGAGACGCCGCTTCATGCCGCCTGAATGCGTGCGGATCTCGTCGTCTTTTCTGTCCCAGAGCCAAACGTCCCTGAGTACGCGTTCCAGATGGGCCGGATTCGGGCCCTTGCCGAACAGGCCGCGGCTGAACCTCACCGTGCCCAAGACCGATTCGAACGAGTCGGTCGTCAGTTCCTGCGGCACGAGACCGATGAGCGAACGCGCGGCGCGGTAGTCCTTGACGATGTCGTGCCCGTTGACGGTCACCTTGCCTTCGGTCGCGTTGACGAGTCCGCAGACAATGCTGATCAGCGTCGTCTTGCCGGCGCCGTTCGGTCCGAGCAACGCGAAAATCTCGCCGCGGCGAATGCCGAGCGTCACGTTCCTGAGCGCCTTGAAACCCGTGTCGTAGGTCTTCGAGACGCTCTCGATCGAAACGATGTCGCTGGACTCCATCAGTGCTGTCTTTTCCGGGCAGATTGCGGGCAAGGGGCGGCAAATGTTACAGCCTTCCGCCCGGATGTCTCGCGGGCGGCATGGTGCGCGATGCCGGGCGCAGCTTACAACAGGTCCCGCAGTTCGTCCTCAAGGCGTTCCCGCAGGCGGTCGGCGGCTTCGTCCTCGATGCGTTGGCGCAGGTATTCCTCGAAGTCCGGACGGATTTCGGCGTCGCTGAGCGTGCCTCTCAGGGTCCACGGGATCGAGCCGCCGATCATGTCGTCCATCGGCTCGCAGCCGCGAATCGCGATCGGGCCGGTGAGTTCGGATTCGAAGTCGTAGTTGAGCTGGCCGCCCACAAGCCCGAGCCGCCCGGAGCCCCTGATGTCCATGAACGCGGTTCGCACGAGCAGCTCGTCGCTGTGGGCGATGCCTTCGCTGACCGTGGCCGCCCCCTGGATGAGTTCGTAGTTCGTCCGGTCCCGAACGGAATCGTCGGGCGGCGCAAGCCCATCGATGGCGTTGAACGCCGCGCAGATCGAACGGCCGAGGTTTAAGCCCTCGAGCGTGCCGTCGCGCAGTGCGAAGCTCACGTTCCCCTCGGCGCTCAGCAGGTTCTCCTTGACGGTTTCTCCGCTTCCCTTCAATGAAAGGTCGAAACTGCCCGTGCCGCTCACCTTCGATTCGCCGGCGCGCGCGGCAATGAGCGGCGCGAGGTCCAGGCCGATGGCCTGACCGCTTACCGCGAGACTCGGCAGCTCGCCGGTCGAGTCGATGCTCAAGCCGCCCTCGAACGTGCCGCCGTACAGATCCGTGCGTGCGGGCGTGAGTTCGGCGCGTCCCTCGCCGAGAACGATCGGCATCGCGACGTTCTGAAAACTCAATCCTGCGAGCGTCAGGTCGCCGACCTCTACGCGGCCGTCGATGTCGAGCACATTGAGGGCACGCGACGAAAGCCTGATATCGCCTGCAACGCGTTCGTCGTCGGCGGCTTCGCCCGCGCGAGGCGGCACGTAGCGGTCGACATCGATGCGGTCGGCGGCGAGGGTGAACCGGTAGGCCGGGTTGCGAAAGTCGTTGACGACGATGCTTCCTTCGATACGGCTTTCATCGAGCAGCAGATCGATGCCGTCGAACTGTCCTCCTGTCGCGTCGATCTCGAAGCGGGCCGCGACGTTTGCGGACTGCAGCGCTGTCGGATCGGAGGTCTGTGGTACGGGTTGGTCGAAGCGGCGCAGCAGTTCGCGGGGGGCGAACGGGTCGAGCCTGGCCTGACCTTCGAGTATCGCCGATTGCGACAGCCGTGTGGCCGTCACCCGGCCGTTGCCGCGCAGTCCGAAAACCTCGAGCGAGACCGTATCGACGATCGCGGAATCGGACAGCGGGTCGTAGCTGAACACGGCGTCGACCGCGAGCGTCCCGAGTTCGTCCGCGCCGATGTTCTCCGGCAGCAGCGCGGCGAATGCGCTTGCAAAGGCGCCGGGTGCGAAACGCGACGTGCTGACACTGCCGCGCACGGCTGAGCCTTGCGGTTCGGACGCGATTTCAAGCTCTCCGGTCGCCGCAGCGCCAAGGAGTTCGGCTTCGAAGTCCCTTAGCGTCAGCGAGCCCGCCGCCCGGTTCCAGTCGAGGCCGCCCGTGTACGCCAGGCGCTCGAACGCCGCTGCGTCGATCGTTTCAGGCAGCATGGCCGCGAGAAGTGTGCGCAGACTCTCAGTCGTATCGAATGCGCCGATGGCAAGCTCCGCGCTGAGCTGCTCGGCACCGTCCAGGCGCGCCTGTCCCGTGGCCGTGAACCCGAGCAGATTGGCGTTGACGTTGTCCAGTTCGATCTGCCGCGACTCGAGGCTCGACACGAAGTCAGCCCGGCCCTCGAATCGCCCGAGCGAGTCGGCATCGACACCGTCCGGCAGTGCGACCGCGAGCAGTTCGAGCGCCGCAGCGAGCGGCGCCGGGGCGACCTCCACCGTGCCCGCCAGACGAGGCGTGTCGAACATCGAACTGCCGCTGAGCTGCCAGCGCGCTTCCACGCCTGCGATGTTCGTCTCGAGCCCTTCGATGCGAAGTGCCTGCGCCTCCGGAACGAGTTCGGCCGTCTGCCAGGTCGCATCGACATCGAGCGTGCCGCTGCCGAGCGGCGCGTCCGTCAACCGGGCGCTCAATAGGGTGGTGCCGAGGGTGATCGGGCTGTCGCGGCCGGCTTCGGCAAGTTCGACGCTTCCACGGCCGCGCGCCCGCTCGTCGCCAAGCCCATCGATGAGCGTGAAGTCGAAAGTCATGTCGCGGGCTGCCAACGTTTCTAACAGCGTCACCGTTGCTTCCGATTCGATGCCGAGCGCAAGTTGTGACTCAATGTCGAGAATTTCGAAGCCGAGTTCAATGTCGGTGGTCCTGTCCAGGCCGATCGAACCCGTGTCGAATGTCAGCTCGCGCACGAGGTAACGCAACTCGTCGACGTTCTCGCGCCAGTAGACGAGCCCGTCGCGCACGCGGATGCCTTCGATGTCGAGGCTCTCGAGGGGCTCGTCGGCGGGTTCGGCGGTCGGGCCGGCGGGACGGTCTGGGGCGGTGACGGCCGCGGAGCCGGTGCCCGCCACGTCCAGACGGCGGAGCAGGTCTTCCCAGTTGTTCCGGGAGTCGCCGTCCACGGCAAGATTGAGTTCGACACCTTCGAGGGTAACCGTGCCGATGTCGAGTTTCCGGCTCAGCAGCGGGATCAGCCTGACACCTGCGGCAACCCGTTCGACGCTTGCGAACGGCGCCTCACCGAAGCCCTCGGCATTGCCGAGCGTAATGCCTCCGGTCTCGACCGCAAGCCATGGAAAGATCTCCAGTTCGAGCGAATCGTCGATGGTGAAAGTGCGGCCCGTCTGTTCTTCGGCCCATTGCGTCACCAAGTCCTTGTAATCGTTCGGATCGAAGAGCCAGACCACGAGCATGACGGCCAATACGAGCAGCGCCGCCAGGGCGGCGAGCGCGGCTGCCAGATAGCGGATGATCTTCATCTTGGCTTCAATCGCTTCAGCCGACAGGGCTCACCATGGATGGATCCGGAACAGTTCTAAATCAGTTCGATGCGGGTTTCGAGCCCCGGCACGCGTGCCAATCGCCGATCGCCGGTCACAAGCACCGTCGACAGTGCCTGCGCAAGCGCCACGTAGACTGCGTCGTAGGCGCTGACGTTAGCGCGCAGTGCCCAGACCTGCTCAAGAAAGGGCTCATGCGGATAGCGTTCAACATCCAGATCCCGCCAGTGCGACAGGGCCAACGTGGCGCGATCCGAACTCAACCCGCCGCGAAGCAAGTAGCGGCGCAAGACCTGAACGATTTCGATATCGATGAGGTGCGGTACGCATACCGCCTCGTGATCGTCGGCCAGTCGCTCCGCGATCCTGCTACCGGGTACCGTGTTCAACAGGAACTCGATCGCGCAGGACGCATCGAGAACCATCTACCGACCTCTCGCGCTGCGTTCCTCGTGAAGGATCTGCGCGGGCGAGAGATCAAGTTCGACTTCAGGTTGACCCTGAACAGCCTCGATCAGTTCCCTGCGGCTCGGTCGCGACAGGGCCCGCTCGATTTCTCGAAGGATAAAAAGAGACATCGAAATACCTTCCAACGCTGCGCGAGCCTTCAGGCGCCGGTGCAAGCTATCCGGCACGTTGCGAATTTGAAGCATCGTTGTCATTAGCTCAGCATGAAATCATGTTTTTCACATGTCAAGCGCTGCACGAACGTCGTCTACTTGACACGGCAGCCGACCGACTCATATTGGAGGCAGGTTCGGGGGATCCATACAGCGACACGACAGGACCGAAGGAAGGACACATTGCAATACCGCAACCTCGGGCGCACCGGCGTCAAGGTCAGCCCGCTTTGTCTCGGCACGATGATGTTCGGCCGGAAGACCGGCGAGGCGGAGTCGATTCCGATCATCGAGCGCGCGCTCGACGAAGGCATCAACTTCATCGACACGGCTGACGCCTATTCGGCCGGCGAAACCGAGCGGATCGTCGGCAAGGCGCTCGCCGGCAACGGCAGAAGGGAGCGCACGGTTCTGGCGACGAAAGCTTTTTTCCCGCTGGATCGCGACGATCCGAACGCACGGGGCCTGAGCCGGCGCCACCTGATCCGGGCGTGCGAGGCTTCGCTCGAGCGCCTCGGCACGGACTGGATCGACCTCTATCAACTGCACCGCTCGCAGTCGGACATCCCGATTGACGAGACGTTGCGTGCGCTCGACGACCTGATCCGCTCCGGCAAGGTGCGTTACATCGGCACGAGCATGTTTCCGGGCTGGAAGATCGTCGAGTCGCTCTGGGCGGCGAAGGAGTTCGGACTCAACCGCTTCGTCAGCGAGCAGTGCAGCTATCACCTGCTCGATCGCACCGCCGAGCGCGAAGTCCTGCCCGCGGCGCAGAGCTTCGGGGTGGCGGTGCTCCCCTGGGGACCGCTGTGCGGCGGTCTCCTGAGCGGCAAGTACGCGCGCGACGACATCGGCACCGAGGGCCGCTGGCAGGGCGGCAAGGACAACTTCGGCCGGCCCGTGACGCCGGCCGCCTGGGACGTTGTGCAAGCACACGTCGCACACGCGCGCGACAAGGGCTGCACTGCGTCGCAGCTTGCGCTCGCCTGGAACGCCGCGCAGCCTGGTGTGACTGCCCCGATCATCGGTCCGAGGACGATGGAACAACTTATCGACAACCTTGGTGCCTGCGATGTCGCGATAGACTCCGACGACCTCGACCGCACCGATGCGGCGGCGGCTCCCAGAAGCGCCACGCTGCGTTACTACGACGAGGCGATGGGGCTTGATCTCGGCCCCAATTTCGACCGCTGGTAATTTGCACGGCAGCACCGTTGCCCGCCGCCTCGTACCTTGCGCGGCGTGGAGTTCGGCTTGCATTCCGGGGCCGCTCGGGGCGCTGGAGCCTGTGCTAAGCTCGCGGCCGGCAATCGGGCCGGACATGGCGGGAGCGGGGATTGACCGGAGCTGACGCACAGGCGCGCCCGTCGCGACGCCCGCCATGGATCCTCATGATCGGGCCCGGCCTGCTGCTCGCCGCCACGGGCGTCGGCGGCGGCGATCTTGCCACGGGGAGTTTCGTCGGCAGCCTCCTCGGTCCCGCGGTGCTCTGGGCCGTGCTCGTCGGTGCGTTTCTGAAGTTTGTCGTCACCGAAGGGATCGCGCGCTGGCAACTGGCCACGGGCGAGACGCTGCTCGAGGGCGCCGTCGGCAAGCTCGGCTCCGCCGCCATCTGGGTTTTTCTGCCGTACCTGCTGCTGTGGTCGTTCTTCGTGGGTTCGGCCCAGATGAGTGCCTCGGGCGTCGCCCTGCACGCGGCGATCCCGGTGTTCGCGAACGCCGAAACCGGCAAGATCGTTTTCGGCATGATCTCGGGTGTCGCCGGCGTACTCCTGGTCCTCAAGGGCGGTTATGCGCTCTTCGACAAGGTGATGCGGGTGTGTATTGCGGTCATGTTCGTGACCGTGGTCGCCACCGCCATCGCGGTCTGGCCCGGTACGGCCGCCGTCCTGCAGGGTCTGTTCGTCCCGCGAATTCCGGACATCGGCAGTGAGGGGTTCACCTGGACGATTGCGCTGATCGGCGGAGTCGGCGGCACCCTGACGGTGCTCTGCTACGGCTACTGGCTGCGTGAGGAGGGGCTCACGCAGCAGTCGGACCTGCCTGTTTGCCGCATCGATCTCGGCACCGGCTATCTCATGACGGCGGTCTTCGGTATCGCGATGGTCATCGTCGGCAGCACCATCACGGTGCAAGGCGGCGGCGCGGACCTGCTCGTGGATCTTTCGAACCGGCTCGAGGAGTCGCTGGGCGCATGGGGCAAGTGGCTGTTCCTGGTCGGCACGGTCGGCGCGGTGCTCAGCAGCCTGCTCGGCGTCTGGCAGAGCGTGCCGTACCTTTTCGCGGACTGCTGGCGACTCCTGCGCCGCTCCGACGACGCTGCCGTGCGCGACCCGGTCGATACGCGAGCGGCGCCGTACCGCGCCTATCTCGTGCTCATCGCGCTCGTGCCGATGATCGGACTCTTCAGCAGTTTTCGCCAGGTTCAGTTGCTCTACACCGTGACCGGTGCGTTGTTCTTTCCCGTGCTCGCGTTGGTGCTCCTGATCTTCAACGGCCGCGCGAGCTGGGTGGGGACGGCGTTTCGCAACCGCCCGGCGACGAGCGTCGCGCTCGTTGCCGTGCTCGGGTTCTTTTCATGGATCGGCTGGCAGACCGTTTCCGAATTCATCGCATCGGCATGAGCACGCCGTCCCGCATAGGCGCTAGAAAGCGCACCGATCCGGATTTGCCGCAACACCCGAGCCTGGTGCACATGCTGCGCGAGGCCGTGGAACTCTCGCCCGACGTGACCGCTGTCATACAGGAGGAGCGCCGGATCACCTACGCGGAGTTCGGCCGTGCCGTCAACGGTCTCGACGAATTGCTCAGGGAACGCGGCGTCAGCGGCGGCCGCGTCATCATCATGATGCCGAACTCGATCGAAATGGACGTCGCGCTCATGGCCGCCATGAGCGCCGGTGCCCAGGTAGCGCCGGTCAACCCGTTCTTCACGCCGCCCGAACTCAAAAAGACGCTTGCGAGCGTCGATCCCGCCGCCGTGATCTGCGATGCCGGAATGCTCGACAAGGCCCGGACGATTACATCGCACTTCGGAATCGCCGACCCGGTCTGCATGGCGCCGGACCACGTCGATATCGCCGAATGGACTGCCGATGCAGGTCTTGACGGCACGCCGTCCGAACTGCCGGGCCCCGACGATCCGGCGCTGCTGATCTTCACCGGGGGGTCGACCGGAATCCCGAAAGGCGTGGACCACTCGCACCGCGGTCTGGTCTGGTCGCTGCTGCAGCATGTCTCGGTCTGGCCGCTCGAGCCCGGGGCGGAGCGTTTTCTGAACGTCGCGCCGATGTTCCACATTTGGGGGCTGGGCTATGCGGCCTGGGTTCCCATATTCGCCAGAAGCACGCTCGTCATGATCTCGAAGTACGAGCCAGACAAGGTCGTCGCAGGCTTGCACGACCACCGGGTCACCGTCTTCGCCGGCGGTCCGGCCCCGATCTACATGGGGTTGCTCGCAAGCGCCAAGTTCGACGGTGCGGACCTTTCGTCGCTGAAGTACTGCCTGTCCGGTGGCGCTCCCTGTCCGGAGGATCTGCACCGGGAGTGGCTCGAACGCACCGGTTGCCCGTTGCTCGAGGGATGGGGCATGTCGGAGGGCGCTCCGTTCTGCCTGAACCCCCACGACGACGAGCGCAGGCTCCTGTCCGTCGGCAATCCGGTGCCGGAGACCGAGATTGAGGTCGTCGACCTCGACGAGGGCGCCACGGTACTTCCTGCCGGCGAAGCCGGTGAAGTTCGCGTCCGCGGTCCGCAGCTCATGCAGCGCTACTTCAACAATCCCGGGGAGACCGCACAGGCATTGCGCGACAGCTGGCTGTATACCGGGGACATCGGCTACGTCGACGGCGAGTTCCTGTATCTCGTCGACCGCAAGAAGGACATGGTGCTCGTCGGCGGCTTCAACGTCTATCCGCGCGATGTCGACGAGCTGCTGTTCAACCACCCGAAGATTCGCGAAGCGGCGACGGTCGGCAAACCGGACGCGCGGCTCGGCGAAGTCGTGGTTGCGTTCGTCGTGCTCGACGGCGGTCAGCAGATGGAAAAGGAGGAGTTCTTCGACTATTGCCGCACGGCTATGGTCAAGTACAAGCGTCCGGTCGAGGTCCACTTCGTGGATTCGCTGCCGAAGACCCGAACGAACAAGATCAACCGTCTCGCGCTCAGGGAGCGGTTGCGGCAGTAGCGAGTGTTTCGGGAACGTCCGCGTGCGGCACGATCCCGAGCGGCCGTTTCCACTCGCGCCGGTTCGTTGCGCGGCCACACTGCAACTGGCAACTGCGCGGCCTGAGTGTGCTGACCGCGGTCCGGCGCGCGGGTAGAATCCGCGGCGACCGGGGGTGTGCGGAGAAAGTATGGCGATCAAACGGCCGGCATGGCCCGAAGGGCGAGTCGTGACGCTCGAGCACGAGTCGCGGATTCTGGCAGACAACCCGCTCGGCGACCCGCACCTGCGCCGCCACGACGTCTGGCTGCCACCGCAGTACGACCGGCAGGCCGGGCGCGGCGCCGGAAGGCGTTTCCCCGTGCTGTTCGATCTCGTAGGGTACACGGGCAGCGGCAAGTCGCACACGAACTGGCGGGGCTTCGACGAGAACGTGCCCGAACGCGCGGCGCGCCTGATCCACGGGCGCCGGATGAGTCCGTGCATCATCGTCTTCCCGGACTGTTTCACGGCACTTGGCGGCAATCAGTACGTGAACTCGAGCGCGATCGGGCGGTATGCCGACTACCTCACGCGCGAACTCGTGCCGCTCATCGATTCGCAGTTCAGGACGCTGGCCGAGCGCGAGCACCGCGGTTGCTTCGGCAAGTCGTCCGGCGGTTACGGGGCAATGCTGCACGCGATGAAGTACGCCCGGTACTGGGGCGCAATCGCCAATCACTCCGGCGACGCCTATTTCGACTTCATCTACCGTTGCGACTGGCCCAATACCCTCGACGCGCTCGCGAAGTTCCGCAAGCCGCCGCTCAAGGCGGGACCGCACGAGGCAGAATCGATAGCGGCGAACGGCACCCCGGGCATCGACGACGGCCGGGTCGCGCGCTTTCTCGCGCATGTCTGGAAGAAGAGCGTCCTGAACCGTGCAGAAGGGTATTGCCTGATGAACCTGTGCATGGCCGCGACCTACGATCCCGATCCCGATGCGCCGAACGGGTTCAGGCTGCCGTTCGATCTGGAGACCGGAGAACTCATCGCCGCGCGCTGGCGGCGCTGGCTTGCGCACGACCCGATCAACCTGGTTGGACGCTACGCCAAGAATCTGCGTACGCTCAAGGGCATCTACATCGACTGCGGGTGGCGCGATCAGTACCGGCTGCATTACGGCAGCCGCATCCTCTCCAGGCGGCTTGCCGAGCACGGCGTCGAACATCGTTACGAGGAGTTCGACGGCACGCATTCGGGCATCGACCACCGGATGGACGTGAGCCTGCCGTTCCTGTCCAGGACCTTGCGCTAGAGCCTGCGCCGCAGGAAGTCGCAAGAGCGAAAATTCGCTATCGCCGTCCGCACAATCGATCGATCGAGGAGAATATCGAGCCATATTTGACGAAATCGATCGTGCGAACGGGCGGATGAGCGCGGATTTGCAGCCGCGAATTCCTGTGGCGCAGGCTCCTGGCAGCCCGTGGTGAAAGTCCCGTGTCGCACCGAGACCGGTGAGGCGCCCGCCCGCGTGTTTCTGGCCGTACGCCGCAGGATCGCTTCCCAGGCGCGCCACCAACGGGCGCGGTCCCGTTACGGTTTCCCATTTCCGGCGCCTCTTGGGGTATGATCGAAAAAAACTGCGGGCGCTAAGAGCGCGTAGCGCGCACAGGGGATTCCCAAAGGAGAGATTCAATGGCGTACGACCTGATCGGCACGGACTTCACTCCTCCGGACATCGAGGCGAAGGTCACGGGTAGGGCGAGGTACTCCGAGGACTTCCGGCGCGACGGCATGGTGTTTCTGAAGCTCTTGACGAGCCCCATGCCGCACGCGCGAGTCACAAACATCGATGCGAGCGAGGCGCTCGCGATGCCTGGCGTGCACGGGATCCTGACGGCCGACGAAGTGCCGAGCTTCCCGGAACCCCAGGATCCGATTCTGACCAACGAACCCGTGTACGTCGGCGAGCCGATCCTGGCCGTGGCCGCGGACACCGAGGAGCTCGCCGCAGACGCGCTCGAGAGAATTCGCGTCGACTACGAGGAACTGCCGTTCACGGTCGATCCGCTGCAAAGCCTGTTCCCGGGCGGCCCGAATGCGAGAACCAACGGCTACATCTCAGACCTGCGTTCGGGCGTCGACCTGCAGGAATTGAAATGGACGGCGGCGGACTTTGCGGCCGTCGAGGAAGGGCAGCTTCCCGAGGGGCAGCCCGCGCGCGAATGGTCCTACGGCGATGTCGACACCGGGATGGCAGACGCCGCGCTCGTGCTCGACGAGACGTTCGTGACCTGCGGCAATTCCCACCACTGCATGGAGCCGCGTTCGGCCATGGCCTACTGGGAGAACGGCCGCTGTCACCTGCATGCTTCGTCGCAGAGCCAGAGCTTTCCGGTCCCCACGGTCGCCCGTTACATCGGCATTTCGCCCGAGGAACTCGTCTTCATCGCGGAGTACTGCGGCGGCGGCTTCGGCTCGAAGGGCGCCGGCTATCCCATCATGGCGGTGCCGGCGCTGATGTCGAGGAAACTCAACAACCGGCCCGTGATGATGCGCATCGCGCGCAACGAGGAATACTCCATCGGTACGGCGCGGCCGGGCTTCCAGGGCCGGATCAAGATGGGCTTCGCCGCTGATGGGCGCGTCACGGCTGTCGATCTGTACATCGTTCAGGAAAACGGCCCGAATGCCGGTTTCAATGACTGGCAGTCGGCGGCCGATGCCGTGTCGCTCGTCTATACGGTTCCGGCGATGCGCTTCCGCGGCGTGCCAGTGCTGACCAATACGCCGCCGCGCGCACCACAGCGCGGCCCCGGCCAGAACCAGATCGCCGAGGCGGTCGAGCCGCTAATGGACAAGGCGGCCAATGAACTCGGGGTCGATCGGCTTGCCGTACGGCGCATCAACGCTCCGGACAGCACGGCGCGCTACGGCGCCAATCAGGGCGGCGTCACCAGCGCGCATCTCGGCGATGCGCTCGATATCGGCGGCGAAGAATTCAACTGGGAGGAGAGGAAGGCGCGCAGCGGCCAGCGCAACGGTTCGAAGGTCACCGGTCTTGGCATCGGCACGGCCTATCACTCCGCGGGCGGCAGCGGTTTCGACGGACTCGTCGTGCTGAGGCCAGAAGGCAAGTTGCACGTTCACACCGGCGTCGGCAATCTGGGCACCTATTCGCATACCGGCACGTCGCGAGCCGCGGCCGAGGCGCTCAAATGCGATTGGGCCGACTGCGTCGTCGTGCGCGGCGACAGCCGCAAGCATCTGCCATGGAATCTCGGCCAGTTCGGCAGCAATACCTCGTTCACGATGACGCGCTCGAACTGGGCGGCCGCCATGGATGCGGTGTCCAAACTCAAGGAGATCGCCGCAATGGATCTCGGCGGCGAGCCCGACGACTACGACATCGGCGATCACCGTGTGTTCCTCAAGGAAAACCCGGAACAGGGCATGACCTACCAGGCCGCGGCGCAACGCGCGATCGAACTCGGCGGCAAATACTCCGGCCATGAGGTTCCCGACGATCTGAATCCCATGACCAGCGCCGCGGCGACGGGCGTCGCGGGCACGGGCCTCGTCGGCGTTGCGAAGGACAACATGGAACACAGCGGCACCGTGGCGGCGCTGGCCGCGGGCTTCATCGAGATCGAGCTTGATCTGGAGACCGGCAAGTACGACATCCTCGACTATCTTGGAGTCGCCGATTGCGGCACGGTCATTCATCCGGCCGGACTCGAGACGCAGGTCAAGGGCGGCGCCGTGATGGGCTTCGGTCTCGCGGTTTCCGAACGGCACATCTACGATCCGCAGACCGGTCTGCCAGGCAACATCGGCTTGCAGCAGTCCGGTCCGCCGTCCTATCTGGACAGTGCGGCGACGATGACTTCGGCCGCAGTCGGCACCGCCGACCCGCAGAATCCGATCGGCGCCAAGGGTGTCGGCGAGCCCGTGCAGGGCTGTGCCGCCGCGGCGTTGCTGAGCGCGATTTCCGACGCGCTCGGTGGACACTATTTCAATCGTACGCCGGTTACTACCGACATGATCGTCAACGCCGCGTCCGGCCGCGAGCAGTCGCATACGCCCTTGCAGGTCAACACGGCCTAGCCTGCAGGCAAGTACCCGAAGCGGTTGAAGATCAGGCAAAGAGCAGTCAATTGAGAGCGAAGAGAAGCTTGGAGACGACGCTACCGCCGGCAGGCGCAACGAGCCATGTCGACCTGTTGAGCGGTTACGCCATTTCACCTAGCATCTGTTCGATTAGATCCATGTCCAGCTTGTCCGAGGGGAGATTTCCTCATGTCCGATAAGAACCTCGTCACAGGACCGGAGTCATTTCCGGAGCCGCGTTTTGACGACGGCGCGCTGACGCAAGTCGCATCGACCAAGGCGTCGCGCCGCCAGTTCATCAAGGGTGTCATTGCTTCGGGCGCGGTCGCCTCGAGTGCCGCCGTGTTCCTGACCGCCTGCGAGCCGGGTGAACAGGGGGCTGCACCGGCTGCGGCCGGCGGAGTCGAGCGGCTGCTGACGCTCAACGTCAACGGCCAGATGCGGCGCGTCGACGTGATGCCAAACGAAACGCTCGCTATGACGCTGCGCTACAAGCTGAACCTCACGGGCACCAAGCTCGGCTGCGACAGGGGCGAGTGCGGGGCTTGCACGGTGTTGCTTGACGACGTCGCGCATTACTCGTGTTCGACGCTGACGCATGCGGCCAGGAACAAGGCAATCACTACGGTCGAAGGCCTCGAGAGCGAGTCCGGCGAACTGCATCCGGTTCAGCAGGCGATGATCGACGAACTCGGCCCGCAATGCGGTTTCTGCACCCCGGGCCAGATCATGAGCGCTGTTGCGCTGCTCACGGCGAACCCGAACCCGACGCGCGACGAGGCGCGGCTTGCGATGTCCGGGAACCTGTGCCGCTGCGGCGCCTACGACAACTACCTCAATTCAGTCATGCGAGCGGCGGAGATGGCGTGACCACCATGAGCTTCTCCACACTCCAATACAACTTTGCATAAGGAGCGCGAGCCATGTCCAAAGACATGATGCCGGGATTTGAACTGTACCAGCCTGATTCGGTGGATGGCGCGGTTGACCTGTTGGGGCGCTACGGGGGCGAAGCGTGGGCGCTGGCCGGCGGTAACGACAGCCTCGACTGGTTCAAGGACCGCGTGAAACGCCCGCAATACGTCGTGGATCTCTCGGGACTCGACGAGTTGCGCGGCATTCGCGAGATGGACGACGGCGGTATCGAGATCGGCGCGATGACGTCGCTGACCGAGATCGAGTCGAGCGCATTGATCCAGGAGCGATACTCCGTGCTTGCCGATGCAACGCGGCGCGTGGCGAGCCCGCAGATCAGAAACGCGAGCACGATCGGCGGCAATGTCTGCCAGGACACGCGCTGCTGGTACTACCGTTACGGCGTCGACTGCTATCGCGCCGGCGGCAACGAGTGCTACGCCGATACGCCCGAAGGCCAGAACCGCGAGCACTGCCTGTGGGGCGCTGACCGCTGCATTGCGGTTTCGCCCTCCGACATGGCGCCCGCGCTCGTCGCCCTCGATGCAAGGATGGTCGTGCGCGACGCCGACGGCGACCGCGAGATCGCGGCGGAAGAATTCTTCATCGGCCCTGATATCGACATCGAGCGCATGACCGTGCTCGAGCCCGGCGACGTGCTCACGGCGATCCGGATTCCGGCGGACTGGGCCGGCGCGCGCTTCTACTTCGAGAAGGTCGCCGACCGAAACACCTGGGACTTCCCGCTCGTCAACATCGCCGCGGCGATGTTCGTCGAGGACGACACCGTGCAGAGCATCCGGATCGTCGCGGGCGCCGTGCAATGCATACCGCGGCGCCTGACCGCGGTCGAGCAGGCGGTGACCGGGCAGCCCAAGAACGAGGCCACGGCGGCCGTTGCCGGGCAGACGGCCGTTCGCGGTGCGACGCCGTTCAATTTCAACCACTTCAAGATCCCGCTGCTGCAGAACCTCGTGACGCGAGCGATCAGGGACGCTTAGCCGCAGTCTGAAGCGGAGAAACGTGAACTCGTGGAGCTGTTTCGAACCAGCCGAAACGTCTACGGCCAGGAAACGCTCGCGGGGATGTCCTGGGACCTGATCCTGGTCTTCGTCGCCGTAGGCGCGGCGCTCATCGTGCTCCACGCGGCGTACCGCTTGTTCCTCGCGCCGAAGCGCAAGTAAGCAAACACAGCAGCCATTCCGAGTGAATCGACCGGTTTCAGAGCGGACGAGCGGCTCCGCCGTCACCGACCGGATTCTCAGGCACGCCCTGACGGATCGCCTACTGCACTGGCTCATGGCAGCCTGCACGCTGATCCTGCTCGCAACGTCCTTTCTGCCGATTCTCGGCTGGCAGTTTCCGTGGGTGACAGCGCACTGGGTCAGCGGTTTCGTGTTGATCGCCGCCGTGCTGGTGCACACGGTACGCGCGCTGTTCTGGAAGGACATCCGATCCATGCTCATCGGCAGCGCGGACCTGCGCGACGTGCAGGCGCTTGCGCGTTTCAACATGCGCCTGAGCGACGCCGTGCCGCCAAGACCCGGAAAGTACTCGCTCGCGCAGAAACTCATCCACCATGCATTCACGGGCGTCGTGCTCGTCGCGCTCGTCACGGGCGCGATCATGATGGCCAAGATCGACACGCCGTGGTGGGACAGCAACCAGTACATCCTCTCCGATGCCACCTGGGGCGTGATCTATGTGCTGCATGGCCTGACCGCCCTGCTGCTCATCACGATGGTGATGGCGCACGTCTATTTCGCGTTGCGCCCGGAGAAGCTGCTTTTCACGCGTTCGATGATTTTGGGCTGGATCACCCGCAAGGAATATCGGACGTATCACGATCCGGAACGATGGCAGGTCAAATGAGCAAAGAACAGCAAATCGGTCCGGAGGCGGACTTGAAAGCAAGGGTCGAAGCGATCGAGTCCGGCTACGAGTTCCTGCTGGCCTACGCGGCGCAGGGCCGCAGCACCGACCGCGGCGGCGGCGCCGGACACGAGGTACGCGAGTTCCTGGGCAACATGGAACAGGCGCTGACCGGACTCGGCGACGTGGTGCGCGCCCGCGCCGGGCAACGCGGTGCGGCGCTCGTCGCGGCCTGCGGGGCGTTCTTCGACGCTCTGGAGGACGATGCGCGAAAGGCGCGCGGGGCGGTGCGCCTGGTACTCGCGCAGCCGGACATAAGCTCCCAGCTCGTGGACAATTTCAACGGCAACATTCACGTGCGGGCCATGCTCATGGACCTGTTCGTCGTCGACGAAGCACTGAAGGGCAAGCGTTCGGACGGGAGCTGAACGCGCCGGAAACCATGCCGGTGGTCCGTGGCGGACGGACGCAGTCGCAGGGGTCTGTCGCCGTGTGCGGCGCGCTTGTCGCTGCGGGCTGCTAGACTAGTCCGGCCACTAACAAAGGCCACGGAGCCCGTCCATGGCCAAGATCACGGAGGCAGCAATGAGCAGCAAGAGTTTGAGGGGGATTGTTCGGGTGTCAGCGCTTGCCGGACTTGCCGTCGGCGGTCTCGCGCTGGCGCAACAGGCGCCCGACCGCGGCATCGTGCACGTGGGTGGAGACCTCTACCGTGCACACAACAACGCACACAACACCGTGTTTCTCGTGACGTCCGAAGGCATCGTCGTCTCTGACCCGATCAACCGGGACTTTGCGGAGTGGTTGCAGGGTGAACTCGCGTCAATGTATGACGTGCCGGTCCGTGTCGTCGCATACAGCCATTTCCACTGGGATCATGCCTCGGGCGGTGAGGTCTTCGCCGATACGGCCGAGGTCGTCGGGCACGAGACGATGCCCGCTGCGCTTGCCCTGCCGAGTGCGGACACGCCGCTCAGCGACGCTGCGGCCGGTCTCGACGCGAACGGCAACGGCCAGATCGAGGAGTCCGAAGCGAGCGGCAACCTGGCCGGCCAGTTCGCCCTGATCGATGCGGACGGCGACGGCATGCTCACGGGCGCCGAAATCGCGCGAGGCCCGGTCAGCGAAGTCCATCCGCCGTCGACCCTCTACTCGGACACGCGGACCATCACGCTCGGCGGCAAGTCCGTCGAACTGATCCACATCGCGGCCGATCATTCGCCCGACATGACGGTGTTGCGCTTTCCGGATGAAGACGCCGTGTTCTTCGTGGACATCATCAGCGTGAAGCGCCTGCCGTTCATGGACTTTCCGGGCCTGACGAGCGTGGACAGCCTGGTCGAGACCATACAGGCCGTCGAGGCGATCGATTTCAGCGTCGCGGTCGGCGGTCACGGCGACATCGGGACGAAAGGGGATGTCGCAGACCACCGGCGCTACATCGAGGAGTTGCGCGACGCAGTCGCCGCCGGCATGGCCGACGGACAGAGCCTCGAGGAACTGCAGGCCAGCATCACGATGGACGCGTACAGCGAGTGGGGTTCGTTCAACTGGCTTCCCAACAACATCGCCGGCATGTACCGGATACTCGGCAGCGGCGACTGACGGGAAATTCGACTCCGCGGGTAGCTGACGGCCCGCGGCGGGCACAGCATTGCGTTTGACGGCATATCTCGCGGCAAAGCGGGCCGTGGAGTGGACCGCGCCGCACGACGCCGGCCAATGCTTGCGGCAGCGGGAGCGATTTGTATATGCTCCGGCCGGGTTTTCGACACCGGGATTTCGGCTCAATCAGGAGAAGGGTGAAGCATGAAGAATCCGTACAGGAAGTTGATGATGCTCGGCGCGGCCGCCTCGCTGGCACTTGTGGGAGCGTGCGCTCCGGGCGGCGGAGGCGGCGGTGCCGACGAAGACACGCCCGAAGCTGCCGCGTTTCGCTTCCGTCAGGCCGTGATGCGCGTGGCGGCAGGCAAGATGGGCCCGATCGGCGCCATGGCGCGCGAGGAAGTCCCGGTCGACGAGGCGGTATTCGCCAAGAACGTCAACGACCTCGTCGCTGCCGCGGGCATGATTACCGAAGGCTTCGGAGCGGATGTCTCCAACGCGCCTGCCGCGAGCGCCGCGATGCCCGAAATCTGGACCAACATGGACGACTTCAACGAGCGTGCCGCCAACATGTTGAACGCCGCTCAGGAGTTGGCACAGGTTGTCGAGGACGGTGGATTCGCGGCCGCGCAGGGCCTCGTGCAGAGCACGGCCGGCAACTGCGGGGCCTGTCACCGCAGCTATCGCGAACGCGACGAATAAGCTCTGAAACTCAGGCACGATGACGGGGAGGCGCTCACTCGAACGCCTCCCGGTCTTGCTGTTTCAGGATCGCCCGGCGCGAATCGTCGGCTCGCACACGGCGGTTCGGGGAGCTACTGAATTCCAGGATCGCCCGGCGCGAATCGTCTGGTTGCACACGGCGGTTCGGGGAGCTACTGAACGGTGCCGACGCGCTGAAATACGGCGCGGTCGTCGGACTCGACAACGGTGTGCAGGG
>JAQAJI010000029.1:3278-27200 GCA_028278665.1 Candidatus Rariloculus versatilis | reverse complement strand
TGCCGGTCGAAGGCAGCGGCGAGACGAAGTGGGTGCTGATCCAGAATCTGAATCCCGGCGGTCCTCAAGGTGGATCGGGTACGCAATACTTCGTCGGCGACTTTGACGGGACCCGTTTCACGCTCGACCCGCGTTTCGCGGCGACCCTCGAGTCGGAACCGGCCGTCTGGCTGGATTGGGGGCGGGACAACTACGCCGGCGTCACCTGGTCCGACATTCCCGAGAACGACGGGCGGCGCATCTTCATCGGCTGGATGAACAACTGGGATTACGGTCAGGCGGTGCCAACGGCGCCGTGGCGCAGCGCGATGACCGTGCCTCGAACCCTTTGGCTCGTCGACACTGCGGCCGGCTATCGCCTGCTGAGCGAGCCTGTCGAAGAGTTCCGTTCACTCAGGCGGCGATCGGTTTCGATCACGGATCAGTTGGTCGAAAACGAGGTCGATGTGAGCCGGATTATTCCGTTTTCCCTGTCCCAGGCGGATGTGGAACTCGAATTCGATCTGGCAGGCACGAACGCCAGCGAATTCGGGGTGGTGCTTGCGAACGCCGAGGGCGAGCGCTATCGCATTGGCTATGACGTCGAACAGCGCGTGTTCGTCAGCGACCGTAGCGAAGCCGGCGACGACAGTTTCTCCGACGCATTTGCCGGCCGCGTGCATGAAGCACCGCGGCAGGCGGACTCGGCGCTGCTCGAGATGCGCCTCGTGATCGATGTCGCGTCGATCGAGCTTTTCGCCGACGGCGGTGCGACGGTCCTGACCGACACCTTCTTCCCATCGTCGCCGTTCGACTCGATCGTTTTCTACGCGCAAGAAGGGGAGATGCTCATCGTCTCGGGCGATTTCCACGAGCTTGGCAGCATCTGGTAGTTGCGGCCTTCTCGGTCGATCGCACCGGAATCGGCGCGATGCCCGGCAACAACACCTGGCAGTTGTTCAAGCGCGGCTTCGGGCCGTCCGTCGATGGCATGTTCTCGCAGTCAAAATCCGGCACATTTCCTACCAGCAGAAGCCGCCGCCCGAATTGCGACAGTTACCTGGCAGTGTGGGATCATCGCGACATCAGCCCGGCAGACCGCCGGTCATGAACCGCTGCGCGCTTGCTCTCCCAGAGCCTCGGCGAGTTCCGGCACGGCCGCAAACAGGTCTGCGACCAGGCCGATGTCGGCGACTTCGAACAGCGGTGCTTCAGAGTCCTTGTTGATGGCCACGATGACGCCGGCATCCTTGATTCCGGTCAGGTGCTGGATGGCTCCGGAGATGCCGACGGCGATGTACAGGTCAGGCGCGATAATCTTGCCGGTCTGGCCGACCTGCAGATCGTTGCCCGCGTAGCCTGCATCCACCGCGGCGCGCGATGCGCCGACGGCCGCGCCGAGCGCATCGGCGAGCCGTTCGATGATCTGGAAGTTTTCGCTGCTGCCGACACCGCGCCCGCCGGAGACGACCCGGCTCGCCGTTTGCAGGTCCGGCCTGCCGCCGCCGGAGTCGCTGCGAAGCTCGACGTAGCGCGTGTGGGTCGGAAGTTCGGTCTCGATGGTGCGTTGGCTGATCGGAGCGTTGCCCGAGTCTTCGGCCGCCTGGTACGACGCGGTTCTGACGGTCGCGACCACCGGCCGGTCCTCGGGCGCTTCCACCGTGAGAATCGCGTTGCCCGCGTAGAACGGGCGCTTGAACCGCCACGCGCTTTCCGCGTTCATGATGTCGCTGAGCTGACCGACGCCGAGCAGCGCCGCCACGCGCGGCATGAGGTCCTTGCCGAAGGTTGTCGAAGGTCCGAAAACGTGGGTGTAGCCGGCGGAAAGTTCGGCGATCTGGGGCGCGGCCACGGCCGCGAGCGCGTTTTCGTTCGCCGGATGATCGACCCGGATGACGCCCGTTGCGCCCTCGAGCGCCGCAGCCTGCGCTGCGACGGCGCCCCCGTCGCTGGCGAATACCGCGATGTCGATGGCCGACGGTGCGAAGCTTGCGGCGCAGGATACGCACTTCGCCGTACTGGCGTTGAGCGCCCGCCCGTCGTGTTCGGCGACGATCAATACCCGGGCCATCACACCACGCCCTTCTGCCTGAGCGCCTGCACCAGCTCCGCCACGTCGCTCACCTTTACGCCGCTTGGGCGCTGGGGTGGAGGTTCGATCCCGAGCACACGGAACTGGACTTCCGGATCCACGTTCAATTCGGCCAACGACAGCGTCTGGAGCGGCTTTTTCTTGGCCTTCAGGATGTCGGGGAGCTTCGTGTAACGCGGTTCGTTGAGGCGCAGGTCAGTGGTGACCACGGCCGGCAGGTCCACTTCGATAACCTCAAGGCCCGCGTCCACTTCGCGCATCGCGGTCGCGACGCGGTCGCTGAACCGCAGATGCGAGGTAAAGCACGCTTGCGGACGGCCCCAGATCGCGGCCAGCATCTGCCCGGTCTGGTTGTTGTCGCCGTCGATGGCCTGCTTGCCGAGGATCACGAGTTCGGAATGTTCCCGCTCGACGAGGGCCATCAGGGTCCGCGCAACGGTCAGGGGCTCAAGCTCCTGGTCGGTCTCCACGAGGATGGCCCGGTCCGCGCCCATGGCGAGGCCGGCGCGCAATTGCTGGGTCCACACCTGGGTGCCGATGGATACGACGACGACTTCCCCGGTCTCGCCCCGTTCCCTGATGCGCAACGCTTCCTCAAGCGCAATCTCGTCGAAGGGATTGATGCTCATCTTGACGCCGTCCAGCGCCATGCCGGAGCCGTCGGGTTTCACGCGCACACGCACGTTCGCGTCGACGACGCGCTTGAGGGGAACCAGAATCGTATCGACGACCGTCATTGGAGATTCCTGTACCGACGATTGGAGAGTATCCGCCTCGTTCGGCCGCATTCAAGCGCCTGTGTCGCCTTTGAAAGAACCTGCGTCGCCTGGCTTTCGCCGGGCGGTATGCGTCACCGGGCCGCGCGCTCGGTGCTAGGCGTGCTGCCGTACTGTTCCTTGTAAGTCGTGCTGAAGTGCGAGCTTGAGACGAATCCCGTCTGCGCAGCGATCTCGACGATGCTGAAGTCGGTCTGGAAGAGCAACTGGCGTGCCCGTACCAGGCGCAATTGCAGGTAGTATTGCGACGGCGAGCACAGCAGGTATTTGCGGAACAGGCGCTGAAGCTGGCGGCGCGACAAGCCGACGTAGGTTGCCAGTTCAACCTGACTGAAGGGCTCGCGGATATTGCTTTCCATCAGTTCCACGGCAGCCACGAGCTTTGTGGACTGTCCGCCGACGACATGGCGCAGCGGCACGTGTTGCCGGTCCTTCGGATCGCGGATGCGCTCATGGACGAACTGATCTGCGACGTCGGCGCTGATCTGCGGGCCGAGATGTCTGCGCACGAAGTACAGCATCATGTCCATCGGCGCCGTGCCGCCGGAGCTCGTGAAGCGGTCGCGATCGATGGTGTAGATGCTCCGGCTGACGGCGACCTTCGGGAATTCCAGCGTCAGGGCGCCGAAATTCTCCCAGTGGATGCTGCAGCGGTAGCCGTCCAGCAGCCCGGCCTTGGCCAGAACGTAGCTCCCGGTGCAGGTCGAGCCGAGTGTGAATCCGCGCCCACTGCATGCGCGCAGCCAGCGCAGCACCGGATCGGAGGCAAACCGCTCGACGCCTTCGCCGCCGCACACTGCGATTGCGTCCACGGTTCGCGGCTCGATTTCGTCGTTGATACCGAAGTCGGCATTGATCGTGAGCCCGTCGCTTGCGGTGACAGCGCCTCCGTCCGCGGAGATCATCCGCCAGCTATAAATCCGGGAACCCGCGACGCGGTTCGACATGCGCAGCGTTTCGACCGCCGACGACATGGACATGAGCGTGAAGTCGTCGAGCAGCAGGAAACCGAAACGGGTCGGCAACTCTCGCGGTTCGGCTCTTGCCATCGCGCACTCGATGTTCTGGAAAGACTTACGCCAGAAGTATGCGGCGAGAATCGCCCTGACTCAATGTTGCGGGCAGGCTGGCCCCCGGTACACGATTACCACTTGCCGGGCAGATCTCCGACGCGCTCGTAGGCCTCGCCGATCAGCACTCCGAGTTCCCGCGCCTCGCCGTTGCCCAGGCGGATGCTCGGGCGGCCGTGGGCGAAGCGGTAGTTGCAGACGACCGCGATGTCGCCGACGCGCCAGTCGATGGGGATCCCGAAGTCGTCGTAGATGTCGACGAACGTCTGTTTTTCCTCCCGGGACAACTCGCTGCCGTCGCCGAATGTCAATTTGAGCGGGCGCTGCTCGTAGGGAAGGTGCATGACCTTCGGCCAGGCGTCGAACCACATGCCGTCGTCGGCGATGCTGCTGTAGAGCACGTTTCTGTCCAGTTGCGCGAAGTATTCGAAAGCCGAAATGCAATAGCGAGTCTTGAGCAGGCGGTTGGGACCCCATTCGACCTCCAGCCCCTTGCAACGGGCTTCGGCCTCGGCTTCGTCCGGATCGTCGGTCAGCATGGACTTCTGCCAGTGGTTGTAGACGCCGATCTGGGGCGTTCCGGCGTAGGCTTCGCGATCCGTGAGATCGCGGTGGTAGCAGATCCCGTGCTCCCTGAGCTTGCGCCCAAGTTCGGTTTCACGGATGGCATCCGTGGCCTGGAGGTTGTCGGATACGAACGTCAATCCGCGCCCCGGGACCGCACGGTGGCACAGGAACCCCAGCATACGGGTGCTGTGCCCGACATAGGCCATCTCGTGGTGGTAGTGCAGCCAGGCCTCGAGCGGCGCTCCCACCTCGTAAACGTTGGGCTCCAACAGGTCGCGCGGGTTGGCGCCGCCCTCGTACGGCATTTCCCCGTCGATGATGAGCTTCGCGAACCGCCGCATCGCCTGCAGGTCGGTCAGACGCGTATTGACCAGGTAGACCAGGCCGATCTCCTCGAAGGTGACGTTCATGCGCCGGGCCAGCGCGCTGCCCGGATCGAGATCCGCATCGTCCATGGCGAACTCGCTGCAGTCGATCGTGAACGACGCCGGCGGCAGCGCCGGTGTGCCCGTCCACCAGCGCGGCTCGATGACCCCCGGCAGGGAGCCGGTCGGGTCGGCGGCGAGATTCGATGCGGTACTCATTGTGCTGTGTATGGTGCGTGCGTTGAAATCATGGTGCAAGAATTTGTTGCAGCCTCGAATTCCTGCGGCGCAGGCTTCCGGGTACGAACGCCGGCTACGGCATCGAGAATCGAACGCCGTGCGGCCCGGCGGCCCGCGCGAGCCAGCGGAAAAGATAATCGGCGCGACTGCGAGCGACGGTGATCGTCCAGGCCGGCTCGTCGTCGGCAAACGCAAGCAGAATTGTCGCCTTGGCGAGGCCCGTTCGCGCACACTGTCCCGGACGCAATACGCGCGCATTCAGGTCCAGCGTGCAACCCTTGACCAGTACGGTGCGGGCGGATTCGCCACCGAGGCCGAACGCCACCTGTCCGCCGCTGACATCATTGATCGCAGCATGAACGCCGGCGAGTGCCTCGCCGAGTTCGCTGCCGAGATTGGCGGTGCGCTCCGAATCGGTCTGGATCATCCATTCGTCCGGACCGAGCCAATAGACGCGGTGCTCGCCGCTCGTGAAGGTATTGGCAGCGATCGGCAAGGGTTGGCCGAGCACGCGCGCAACGCTGTCTACAGCTTCCCGGCGCTGCGGGTCGAGTCTGAGGTTGAGGAAGCCGTGGTCCGACAGCACGCGGACATCGACACGCGCCTCTCCGGCGGATTCCGCCGCGTCAAGAAGGTTCTCAAGGCCGTGGCGGCTTACTGCGGCATCAGACATGTTGGCGTTGTCCGTCGGCGTCGTAGAAGACCGGCGCCACGATCTCTACGGGCATCGGGTCGCGCTCCGGCAGCGCCGCGTAGATCATCTCGCCCCTGCGCGCCCGCCCGCCGGTCACGAGCGCAAGGGTGATCGGGTGGCCCAGAACGGCGCTTTGATAGCTGGACGTCACGTGTCCGCACATGGGCACGGGCGGTCGGCTGGCGGGCTCCTCGATGAGCTGTGTGCCCTCCGGAAGCACGGTTCGAGCGTCCGGCGACAGCAGTCCGACCAGTTGCTTGCGATCCTTCCGTAGGCAGTCCGGGCGCCTCAGAGACCGCTTGCCGAGGAAGTCCTTGTTCCTCGAAAGCAGCCAGTTCATGCGGAGATCCACGGGCGTCACGGAGCCGTCGGTGTCCTGGCCGACAATGACGAAGCCTTTCTCGGCGCGCAGCACGTGCATTGTTTCGGTTCCGTAGGGCGTGATGTCGAATCGCTGGCCGGCCTCCATGAGCTTGTTCCACATCGCGAGTGCCAGGTTGCTGGCGATATTGATCTCGAACGCGAGTTCGCCCGAAAAGCTCACCCGAAAGAGCGTTACGGGCATGCCCGCGAGCATCGCCGGGCGCACGTTCATGAAGGGGAAACTGTCCCTGTCCAGTGGAATGTCACAGCCTAGCTTGTCGAGAACTTTGCGGCTGTCGGGTCCGGCCAGTGCGAAGGTCGAATACTGTTCGGTGAGCGACGTCAGGTAGACTCTGAGTTCCGGCCACTCCGTCTGCAGCCACTTCTCAAGCCAGTTCAGCACGCTTGCCGCTCCGCCGGTCGTCGTCGTGAGATGGAAACGTTGCTCGCCCAGCCGTGCCAGCACGCCGTCGTCCATGAGCATGCCGTCTTCGCCGAGCATGATGCCGTAGCCGCAGCGGCCGACCTTCATCCTGCCGACGTCGTGGGTGTAGATGCGCTCGAGGAACTCAACGACATCGGGACCGCAGGCGTCGATCTTGCCGAGGGTTGAGGCGTCCATGAGGCCGACCGAATTGCGCACGGCCAGGCTTTCGCGCGCCACCGCCGCATGCAGGTCTTCCCCGTCGCGCGGAAAATACCAGGGACGGTGCCATTGGCCGACCACTTCCATGGGGGCGCCCGCCGCCTCGTGCCATTCGTGGATCGCGGTCTTGCGTACCGGCTCGTAGAGCTCGCCGACGCTTTCGCCTGCGCCGACGCCGAAACTCACCGGCGTGTAGGCGGGCCGGAAGGTGGTCGTGCCGACCTCGGGAATCGCCTTGCCGAGAGTGTCCGCGAGCACGGCCATGCCATTGATGTTGCCGAGCTTGCCCTGGTCGGTGCCGAAGCCGAGCGCCGTGTAGCGCTTGACGTGCTCAACGTTGCGATAGCCCTCACGTGCGGCGAGGCGGATGTCGGCGACGGTCGTGTCGTTCTGGAAGTCGATGAACTGCTTCGCGCAGCGATCAGGGTCCTTCGCCGCCGGGACGCGCCAAAGGGCTTCGGTGGGGTTTTCGGCGCTGGCCGAGACTGTCGGCATGACGACGGTGGTGCCCTTGAGTCCGGGCCGCGAGACAGCTTCCTTGCCGGCACTCAGCCCGTCGGCCAGGCATTCCTCAAGCGAACGGCTGCCGTTGCCCGCGCCGGCCGAGACGTTCGGCTGCCGTGATTCGGTCGGCAGGAAACCGAGCCGCGTTTCGTCCCAGGCGAGTCGCCCGCCCGCCTGCGAATGCAGGTGCACCGCCGGGCTGTAGCCTCCGGACATGACCACGAGATCGCAGTCGATACGTATCGTCGGGCTGACCGTCGCCCAACTGTCGCCGTGCCACCTGGCGATGCTGATTCCCCTGACGTGCTGCCGGCCGGCCACATCGCTGACCACATGGCCTTCGAGCACGGCGATTCCGTGTTCCCGCGCCCGGCTGCCGAGTTCCGCCGCGCCGCCGCGGCGGCTGTCGACGATGGCGGCGACCTCGGCGCCGGCATCGGCCAGGTCGATCGCCGACCGATAGGCCGAATCGTTGTTCGTGAAAATCACGGCCCGGCGGCCCGGCAGGACGCCGTAGCGATTGATCCAGGTCGATACGGCCGAGGCCAGCATCACGCCCGGCCGGTCGTTGTTGCAGAAGACGAGCGGCCGCTCGAAGCTGCCCTGCGCGAGGATCACCTGGCCGGCCCGAACGCGCCAAAGGCGTTCGCGGATATGCGCAGCGCTGCCGTCGTGCCGTCCCGCAGCGTTGCTCACGCGGTGTGGGCGACCCGCCGGCGCGCCCCTGCCGTCGTGGCCGCCCCGGCGGTCGTGTTCGCCGGGCTGGTCCCGGCCGCTCGGACCGCGGCGCCCTTCCGGTTTGCCGTCGTCGAAATGCCTGTCGTCAACGCCGCTCCTGCCAATCTGTGTTCCTTCCCGGAATGTTTCGGGAGGGTCCGTGCATCGCTCCACGATAGTCAGAAAGTTGTGATCGTGGTAAGCAAACACGGTGCTTCGCGTCAGCAGCTTGCAGTCCGCGTGATCGCGGAGTCTGGCGAGTGTGACGGCGACCCATTCCATGGCCGGCGCGCCATCGATGCGCTCGGCGGAACCGAGCAGACTGCCGCCGAACTCGGTCTGCTCGTCGGCCAGGATCACGCGGGCGCCCGACTCGGCCGCCGTCAGCGCGGCCATGAGTCCAGCCGGTCCGCCGCCGGCCACGAGCACGTCGCAGTGCGCGTTCATGTGTTCGTAGTTGTCGGGATCCGGAGCATCGGGTGCGCGACCGAAACCCGCCGACTGGCGGATTGCGTGCTCGTAGTACTTCCACCATGAGCGCGGGTACATGAAGGTCTTGTAGTAGAAGCCTGCACCCAGCATCCGCCCGAACACGTCGTTGATCACACCGACATCGAACCGGACGCCGGGCCAGCCTCTCGTCGTGCGCGCGACGAGGCCGTCGCGCAGTTCCACCTGCGTCGCCGGAACGTTCGGCTCAGCCGCCGCGCCCTCGCCGAGCTGCATGATCGCGTTGGGTTCCTCCGCGCCGCTGCCGACGATCCCGCGCGGCCGGCGCAGTTTGAAGCTGCGGCCGACCAGGGACACGCCGTTGGCGATCAGTGCGGACGCCAGGGTATCGCCCGCGTAGCCCTCGCAAGCCTTGCCGTCGAACGTGAACGCCAGCGGGCGGGTCCGGTCTATCCGTCCGCCTTGCGGTAAGCGATTTGGCTGCGCGGCGGTCATCGTGCTTGCCATTCGGAGTTCGGGACCTGGCAATTGCCCGGTCCGCGCGCCGAACGACTTTCGGTGCTCGCACAACGAATTGTCAGGAACACGATCATTGTTGCTCGCCGGCTCCGGCGTTGGCTGTGGAGTCATCCTTTGCGTCGGCGCCGCTGCGAACTCGGGCCGTATCCCCGTCTCCGGCAGGACTCCCGACCCGTGACCGCCTGTGCGCTTCGGTTCCGGATTCGGAACCCGGGGCCCGGCCGGCAGGATCGGCATCGTTCAATGTGTAGCTCCGCTCGATGCGGTAGGTGACCGCGTCGCGCTCAACGCCGAACCAGCGCCGGCAGCCGGCAGCGTGGTTCCACAATTCCCGGTGCGCGCCGCGGGGATTGCGGCGGTAGAACAGGTAGTCGGCCCACTCGGCGTCACTGAGCGCATCCGGGTCGGCAGGCCGCACGATTCCGGCCTCGCCACCGTAGCTGAATTCCGTCTCGGCGCGGAATCCGCACCAGGGACACTCGATCAGGAGCATGGCCGGACACCTGTTGGCGAGACGCGAAAAAGCGTTGCCGGGTTCATTCGCTGACCGCCTGGCGGCATACGCGCGCTAATGCGCCACCGCCGCGGCGCCGTGCTCGTCGATGAGCGCGCCCGTGGTGAAACGGTCAAGGTTGAAGGGCGCGTTTAGTTCGTGGGGTTCGTCGTGGGCCATCGTGTGCGCGAATACCCACCCTGAGCCCGGGGTCGACTTGAAGCCTCCCGTGCCCCAGCCGCAGTTGAAGTAGAGGCCTTCCACGGGCATTTTCGAGACGATTGGACACGCGTCCGGGGAGATATCTACGATGCCGCCCCACAGCCGGAGCATGCGCACGCGGCTGAACACCGGAAACAGTTCGATGATCGCCTGCAACGTATGCTCGATGACGGGGAAGCTGCCGCGCTGACCGTAGCCCGTGTAGGCATCGATGCCCGCGCCGATCACGAGTTCGCCCTTGTCCGACTGGCTGATGTAGCCATGCACGGCGCCGGACATGACCACCGTGTCGAGCACGGGCTTGATGGGTTCGGAGACGAGCGCCTGCAGAGGGTGACTCTCGATCGGCAGGCGCAGGTCCGCCGTTTCGGCAAGCACGCTCGCGTGGCCGGCCACGACGACGCCGATGCGGTCCGACGCAATCGGGCCGCGCGTGGTCTGGACTCCCACGGCCTTGCCTGCGCGCGTTTCAATGCCCGTGACCTCGCACTGCTCGATGATGTCGACGCCAAGCGAGTCGGCGGCGCGCGCAAAGCCCCACGTAACGGCATCGTGGCGCGCGACGCCCGCACGGCGCTGCAGCGATGCGCCGAGGATCGGGTAACGTGCGCTCGGCGAGGTGTTGATGCACGGAATCGCCCGTTTGACCTCGGCGCTGCTGACCACCTCGGCGTCGATGCCGTTGAGCCGGTTGGCGTTGACACGCCGCTCGATGTCGCGCATGTCCTGCAGCGAATGGCCGAGGTTGTACACGCCGCGCTGGCTGAACATGACGTTGTAGTTCAGGTCCTGGCTCAGTCCCTCCCAGAGTTGCATCGACTTCTCATAGAGCAGCGCCGCTTCGGTCCACAGGTAGTTGGAGCGCACGATGGTCGTATTGCGGCCCGTGTTGCCGCCGCCGATCCAGCCCTTCTCGAGCACGGCGACACTAGTGAGGCCATGGTCCCTGGCCAGGTAGTAGGCCGTGGCGAGACCGTGACCGCCGCCGCCGACGATGATCGCGTCGTAGCTCTTTTTCGGTTCCGGGCTGCGCCACGCCGGGCGCCATTTCCTGTTGAAGTCGAGCGCGTTGCGGACCAGGCTCAGTGCCGAATAGCGAGTCATGGCGTTCCCTGGCCCAAGGTCGACAAGCGCGGACCATGTACGTCGCGGAGATTCGAACCGCGCGAAAATCTCGGCTGTCGAGGAGTCATGGCGGGCAAGACCGTCGGCGGCTGCTGCAAGCTGCGGCAATTCGGCAACCTTGCCGATCCAGCTCCCCAAGGAGCCGGACGCAACGTCTCCACGCGTTGTGCCGGGTGGCTAACCATTCGCCCCGTTCACGTCGCGCAGCCGTTCGTGGGCCGGGTCGAAGGGACTCTCCGGTATGACGGTCGCCCTGAACACCCCCTCGAGAATCTCGACATCGACCTCAGTGCCCACAACGGCGAGATCCGGCCGCAGCATGCCGAGCGCGAGCGACTTGCCGCTGCGAAACCCGTAATTTCCGCTCGTGGCGCGGCCGACTGTTTCCCCATCCCTGACGAGTGCATTGTTGCCGAGCACGTCGGCATCCTGCACATCGTGGACCTCGAGCGTGACGAGCCGGTTGTTGAGTCCGGCCTCCTTCCACGCCAGCAATCCGTCCCGACCGAGAAAGTCGCCCTTGTCGAGCCTGACGAATCGATCGATGACCGATTCGAACGCCGAGTATTCGATGGAGAGTTCCGTGCCGACGAGGCGGTAGGACTTTTCCATGCGCATGGAGTCCATGGCGCGAATGCCGAACGGCGCGAGCCCAAGGTCCTCGCCGGCTTCGAACAGCGCGTCGAAGATGTGATTCTGGTATTCGATCGGGTGATGCAGTTCCCAGCCGAGTTCGCCGACGAAGTTCACGCGCATCGCGTTGACCGGTGCCGAACCGACGACGATGTCTTGAGCTGTCAGCCAGCGAAACGCCTCGTTCGAGAGGTCGGCGTGAGTCACTCGCGACAGCAGTTCTCTCGCCTTGGGTCCGGCCACGACCAGCACGCCGATGGCGCCCGTCAGCGGCGTGAACTGCACGGACCCGTCCCGAGGCATGTACTTTTTCAGGTAGTCGTGATCGAGCCGCTGAAATGCGCCGGCGGAGACGAGGTAGAACGAGTCGCTCGCCTCGCGCAGGATCGTAAACTCCGAGTGCACGCCGCCGTTGCGGTTGAGCGCGTGCGCAAGGCAGAGCCGCCCGACCTGCTGCGGCGCCCGGTTGGCGACGAAACCGTTGAGGAAGTCTTCGGCGCCTGAGCCCGACACTCGGCACTTCGCAAAAGCGGTCATGTCGAGCAAGCCGACGTTGTTCGTGACGTTGGCGACTTCGCGTCGAACCGCCTCGAACCAGCGCGAGCGGCGGAACGACCAGTCGTCTTCCTGGGGCATGCCGTCCGCCGCAAAGAAATTGGGCCGCTCCCAGCCGAATTTCTGCCCGAAAACGGCGCCGCGCGCCTTCATGCGCTCGTAGCAGGGCGCCGTGCGCAGCGGTCGCGCCGCGGGCCGTTCCTCGTCCGGGTAGTGGGTGATGAAGACGTGCGCGTACGCCTCCTCGGTCTTCCTTACGAGGTAGTCCTTTGTTGCGTAGGCGCCGAAGCGGCGCGGCTCGACGCCGAGCATGTCGATGGTCGGCTCGCCGTCGACGATCCATTCCGCGAGTTGCCAGCCGGCGCCGCCGGCCGCCGTGATCCCGAAACTGTGCCCCTCGGACAGCCAGAAATTGTCGATGCCCCATGCCGGGCCGATGATCGGGTTGCCGTCGGGCGTGTAGGCGATGGCGCCGTTGTAGACCTGCCGGATGCCGACGTCGGCGAACGCCGGCACCCTGGCCATCGCAGCCTCGATGTGCGGCATGAGCCGGTCGATGTCCTCCTGGAAGAGCTCGTACTCGGCCGCCGGATCCGGCCCGTCGACGTAGCAGCACGGCGCATCCTTCTCATACGGACCGAGGATGAAGCCGCTGTTCTCCTCGCGCATGTACCAGGAGCCATCGGATTCTCGCAGCACGCCGAGTTCGGGCAGCCTCTGCCGCTTGCGTTCCTCGAGGTCCGGATGCGGTTCCGTGACGATGTACTGGTGTTCCACGGGCATCACGGGGATGTCGAGACCCACCATCTCTCCGGTCTGGCGGGCGTAGTTGCCGGTCGCGGCCACGACGTGATCGCAGGTGATGTCGCCCTTGTCCGTGTGCACGACCCAGGCGCCGGAGGTCGCCTGCTCGATCCCGAGCACCGCGGTCTTGCGGTAGATCTCCGCACCGCGCGCGCGGGCGCCCGCGGCCAGTGCCTGGGTCAGGTCGGCCGGCTGGATGTAGCCGTCCTCGGGATGGAATATGCCGCCGACGAGCCCGTCGATATCGCACAGCGGCCACAGTTCCCTGATTTCGGCGGGCGTCAGGAAGCGCACGTCCACGCCGATGGTTTTCGCCGTCGCCGCGTACTGGTAGTACTCGTCCATGCGGTCGCTGTTCATGGCCAGGCGCAGGTTGCCGACCCGGCTGAACCCGACCCGCTGTCCCGTCTCCCGCTCGAGTTCCTGGTAGAGCCTGACCGAGTATTTGTGTACCTGTCCCACGGAGTAGCTCATGTTGAAGAGCGGCAGGAGGCCCGCGGCGTGCCAGGTCGAACCGGAGGTGAGTTCCCCTTTCTCGACGAGCACGACATCGTCGCCCCAGCCTTTCCTTGCGAGGTGATACAGCGTGCTGACTCCGACGACGCCGCCGCCGATGACGACGGCTCTTGCCCGCGTTTTCATCGTCCGGATTCGCTTTTTCGACGTTCTCAGAGAAAAGGTCGCGGCTCCCGCGCGAACAGCTCGCGTACCAGCAGCTCGAAGTGTTCGAGCGGATGCGTCTTGTACGCGGGATCGAACGAGGCCTGGTCCCAGCGCGCACAGAACTCCACGCATGCCTCGTAATGCTCGTGGTCGCGGTACCGTTCGCGGGCATTGCGGTCCCCGCCGTAGTGGTGCAGGTAGTAGTAGCCCTGGAACAGGCCGTGATGCCTGACGATCCAGTGATTTTTCTCGCTCACGTACGGGGCGAGCACGGCGGCGGCTGCCTGGGAGTGGTTGCGCGGCGAGATGACTTCCCCGATGTCGTGTAGCAGCGCGCAGGCGACGGTTTGGTCGTCAGCCCCGTCACGTTCGGCACGCGTGGCCGTCTGCAGCGCATGATCGAGGCGGCTGATCCGGTAGGGCGAATCGCCGTCCATCGAACGCAGCCAAACCAGCACGCGGTCGGCGAGGCCGGCCGCGTTCTTCGCATCGTGAGCCGCGACCAGTTCGTAGTCCTCCCGCGTGCCCTGATCCATTGCCGTGAACGCAACCTTGCGATTCATGACTCACTCTCCGCAAGCCCTCCTGACCTGCACTTCGGCGCCAACAGGCGATTGCGCGCGTTGTCACGCTCGAAGTGTACGTGCTGCAGATGTTGCCAGCCAGCCGGCCTTGACACCTCGCGGCCGTGCAGCGATCGAAACGGTGCCAACAGCGACTGATCAATCGCTTCCACCATTACACGGCCCTCTTGCGACGCCGCCGGCCGGTGCCGGGGGAGTCCGGCTGCGCCGCCGGTTTGTCAACGACCGAGAACAGCCTCGGAAAGGCGTCTCGCTTGTTCGGGATCGCCATGGCGTTTACGAAATACTCCTGGAACTTCGGTTCCACCGCCGTCTCGATCTTCTCGATATCCAATACCGCGGCCTCGATCTCCCGGCGGGCCGGCACGTTCAACAGCGCGATCGTCGCCCCCATGCCCGCCGCGTTGCCCGCCGACTCCACCTTGTTGAGGTCGCAGTCGGGTATCAGCCCCAGGACCATCGCGTACTTCGGGTCGATGTGGGAACCGAACGCCCCGGCCAGCCGAATGCGGTCGATCCTGTCGATGCCTGCCCGATCCTGCAGCAAGCGGATGCCCGCATAGAGCGCGGCCTTCGCAAGCTGCACCTGGCGCACATCGTTCTGCGTGACGAGGATGCGCTGTGGGCCGTCGTACAGGACGTATGAAAACGTGCGCTCGTCGGCGACGACGCGATCGCTGCGGGCCGCCAGCGAACCGTCGACGACGCCATCCTCGTTGATGATTCCGGCCAGGTACATCTCGGCGATGACCTCGATGATTCCGGATCCGCACACGCCCGTGACGCCGAACGACTCGATCTCTGCGTCGAACTCCGGGTCGTCCGACCACAATTGCGAACCGATGACGCTGAAGCGCGGCTCGAGGCTTGCCGGATCGATGCGCACGCGCTCGATGGCCCCGCGCGAGGCGCGCTGGCCGCTGGAAATTTGCGCGCCCTCGAAGGCGGGACCGGTCGGGCTGGAACAGGCCAGCAGCCGGTCGCGGTTACCGAGCACGATCTCGGCATTGGTGCCGACGTCCACGACCAGCGATGTCTCCTCTCGCAGCTGCGGCTCCTCGGCGAGCACCATACCCGCCGCGTCCGCCCCCACATGCCCGGCGATGCATGGCAGCACGTACACGTTGGCGCCGGGGTTTATGGCGATGCCGATGTCGCGTGCCTTGATGTCAAGCGCGGTATCGACGGCCAGTGCGAACGGAGCGCCGCCGAGTTCGCGCGGATCGAGCCCCAGGAACAGGTGGTGCATGATCGGATTGCCGACGACGGTCAGTTCGACGACATCTGCCGGGTCAACGACGCAGTGGCTGCAAACTTCCGCAATGAGCTCGTTCACGCCCTGGCGCACGGCGCTCGTCAGCTCTCCGGCGCCTTCCGGGTGCATCATGACGTAGGAAACCCGGCTCATCAGGTCTTCGCCGAACCGGATTTGCGGGTTCATGATGCCGTGGGTAGCGGCCACCTTGCCCGCCGTCAGGTTCACGAGGTGGGCCGCGATCGTCGTCGAACCGATGTCGATCGCGACGCCGTGGGCGCTGGCCTTGAAACCGGGCCACACGGCCAGGATGGTCGCTTGCTTGTGGACCGCCACGGTGACCCGCCACTCACCTTCGCGAAGCGCAGCCTGCAGACCGGGCAGGATGATCGGGTCGCAAGCCAGATCCGCCAGATTCCACTCCCATGCCAGCGCGTCGCAGAGCCGCTGCAGGTCGCCGCTCGCCTCGAGCAGGTCGGCAGGCTGCACCTCGACGTGGTAGAGCCGCGTTGCCGGGTCAAGCTTGATCTCGCGGTGTTCGGCATCCTTGCGCACTACCTGTCGGTGCATCTGACTTTCCGGCGGCACATCGATGACGAGGTCGCCCCGGATGACGGCCTGGCAGCTCAGGCGATGGTTGTCCTCGAGCTTGCGGCGGCGTGCACTGTATCGCTCCTCGATCTCGTTGATCGCCGACAGGTGCGTCGGGCGAGAGCTGATGGCGTGCTTGGCGAAGTCCCCGTCCATGCACACGACGCGGCAGCGGCCGCACAGCCCGCGCCCCCCGCACACGGAGTCCACATCGACACCGATGCTGCGGGCAGCATCAAGCAAGCGCGTGCCGTGCGGAAAGGTGCCGCGGCGCCCGGACGGCGAAAACACGATCCTGGCGTCATTTGTGGTCAAGTCACTGCCTCGATCGGCGGTTCACGCAACGGCTGAACGATCGCGGCGGCGCCGGCCGTTGCGCTGGCGCTGCGCCCCCGCGGTCACAGGCTCGCGATACTTTCGAATCCATTTCGCGCAATCCGGGTCGTTGCCCATCATGACGTCGGCGCCGAGCACGGCCTGAATCACTTCGGCGTGCAGCGGGTTCGTGATCGCCGAGGTCATGCCGGCGCCGATGGCCATGGTCAGAAACGCAGTATTGATTCCGTGCCGGTTCGGCAATCCGAAACTGACGTTGGATGCGCCGCAGGTCGTATTGACCCTGAGTTCTTCGCGCAGCCGCCGGACGAGGTGCATGACCTGCCTGCCCGCCGAGTTGATCGCACCGATGGGCATGACCAATGGATCGACGACCACGTCCTCGTGCGGTATGCCGTGATCGGCGGCGCGTTCGACGATCTTCCTGGCCACCAGGTAGCGAACGTCCGGATCCTCGGAGATGCCGGTTTCGTCGTTGGAAATGGCGACCACGGCCGCGCCGTGCCGTTTGACCAGCGGCAGCACCGACTCCAGGACTTCCTCTTCGCCGGTTACCGAGTTGACGAGCGCCTTGCCCTTGTACGCAGCAAGACCCGACTCGAGCGCGGCCACGATCGACGAATCGATGGCGAGCGGCACGTCGGTGATGGATTGTACGAGCCTGACAATGTCAGCCAGCATCTTGGGTTCGTCGGCGAGAGGCACGCCGGCGTTGACGTCGAGCATGTGCGCGCCGGCTTCGACCTGCGCGATCGCGTCGGTCTCGACCCGGCTGTAGTTGCCGCGTGCCATTTCTTCGGCGAGACGTCGGCGCCCGGTGGGGTTGATGCGTTCGCCGATGATGACGAACGGCCGGCCGAAACCGATCCGCACTTCCCTGTTCGGCGAGGCAAGAACTGTTTCCGTCATGTGTTTGTCTCCAGGGCTTGCAAGACTGGCGCTTCGCGCACTGACCATCCGCAAGCGGTCCCCGGCAACCGGCTTCTCAGCCGATCCGCGACGCGCTCGGCGCCGGCAGCCTGCGTCGCAGGAGTTTACGGCTGAAAATCCGCTCTCATCTGTCGGCACGATCGCTCGATATCGTCAACTATGGCCCGATACTCGCTTCAATCGATCGATCGTGCGCACGGAGATAGCAAATTTCCGCTTTCGCGACTTCCTACGGCGCCGACTCCCGATCCGGGGCCACGCCGTGACTGCGGATCAGCGCGTTGAGCCGCTCCTCGGTAAATTCGTACTCAAAGCGGTTTGCCTCGGCGAGTGCGATCTCGCGCAGGTCGCCGTCGCCGTCAAACGCCGTTGCCTCGCGGCGCCATTCCGCGAGGTAGGCGTCGCTGCCGCCTTTACCCGCGCGCATGGCGGCGCGGTCGATCGCGTGCTGGAAGCGCTCGCTGAGCATGACCTTCTCGCGCCGCCGGCCCCGCTGCAGGATGACCTGCGACGGAATGTCACGCCAGAAAACGAGAACCTTCCTGACCATGGTCCGACCCCCGGTAGCCCGCGGCGACAGCCTCGCTGGTCGTGGAGCCATGCGGACCCATTGCTACGGACCGCGAGAAGCGCGCGGCCAGGCTCTTTTCAAGGCCGCCGTAACCGCAGTGCAGGTGCTCGAATTCGAGTTCGAGGCGTGCGGCGGCCTGTGCGGCGCACTCTACAAGCCGGTCGTCGTGCGTCTGCGAGAGGTATACGAGCTTGCGGTAATTGCCGAAGTAGCTGTCTCGGAGTTCCGGATGCCGGTCCAGACCCAGCGGTTTCACGACGAATCGATCGAAATGGCGCGCCAGGAAGTCGGTCAGGTAGAACGTGCCGGGTTCAGCCATGGCGAGCTCGGCGAATCGTGCAGGACCTGCGAGGAATTCATAACAGTGCGCACCCTCAAGCCGCGTCGCTCCTTCCTCTTGCAGCACGCGATCGATACCGCCGGCGGTGCCGCAATCGGCATAGGCGACAAATATCTCGTCGTACTCACGGCGGTGCCTTCGAATCATCTGCCTCAGGCGCCCCGGGATCTCGGTCGGACGGTTATGAAGTTTCGCGTCGATGCATTTCAGGTGCAGGTGCTGCCAGCCCCAGCGACGCTTGAGCGCATCGATCTCACGCGCCAGAGCGCCGCAGGCGATGACCAGGATCGGCTCAGGCACGGCTAATGGCTCCGCGGCGGCGCGCTCTAACCATCTCGGGAGCCACATCTGCGGCCTGGGCTGCGTCGCGGCAATAGCGGTCGGCACCGATGGCGCGGCCGAACTCCTCGTTCAGCGGCGCACCGCCGACCAGCACGATGTAATCGTCGCGAATGTTCTGTTTGACCATTTCGTCGATGACCACTTTCATGTAGGGCATGGTGGTCGTGAGCAGAGCGGACATGCCGAGAATATCCGGCTGATGTTTCTCCAGTGCCTGGAAATAGTCTTCGACCGAGTTGTTGATGCCGATGTTGGTGACTTCAAAGCCGGCGCCTTCGAGCATCATGGCCACCAGGTTCTTGCCGATGTCGTGGATATCGCCCTTCACGGTGCCGATCACCATCTTGCCGATGGGCTTGATTCCGCTCTCCGAAAGCAGGGGCCGCAGAATCTCCATGCCGCCCTTCATCGCGTTTGCTGCCAGCAGCACCTCGGGCACGAACAGAATGCCGTCGCGAAAGTCGACGCCCACGATTCGCATGCCTTCGACCAGCGACTCGTTGAGCACCTTCTCCGCCGACCAGTTGCGCTTGAGCAGGATCGACGTGCCCTCGACGATCTCCTCCTTGAGACCGTCGTAGAGGTCTTCGTGCATCTGCTCGACCAACTCGTCGTCGTTGAGTTCCGACAGGACGAGTTCTTCCTCTTCGAGCATGGCCTGCTCGGTGGCCATCAGTAATCCCGGTCCGCGTATTCGGACTTTCGCCGGGCAATGAAGTCGACGAGCGATTCATCGATCGCGGGATCGAGCGGCGGCGGCTCGTAATCCCGGAGCATTTGCTTCCAGATGCCGTTGGCGCGCTGTGCAGCGTCGAGCGAGCCATCCTGCTGCCATTGTTCAAAACTGTTGTTATCGGCAACGTTGGAACGATAAAAAGCGGTTTCGAAATTGGCGTGGGTGTGCGCGGCACCGAGAAAATGTGAGCCGGGTCCGATCTCGCGCATCGCATCGAGAGCCTGGGCATTTTCCGAAAGGTCGATGCCTTGTAACAGGATAGCGATCATGTTGGCCTGGTCGGCGTCCATGATGAACTTCTCATAGCCCATCGAGAGGCCGCCCTCGAGCCAGCCGGCGGCATGAAGCATGAAGTTCACGCCCGCGAGCGCCGCCGTCTGCAGCGTGTTGGCCGCCTCGTAGGCCGCCTGGGCGTCGGGAAGCTTCGACGCGCACAGGCCGCCGCCGCTGCGGAAGGGCACGCCCAGGCGGCGTGCCAACTGTCCGGCGCCATACAGGATCAGGCTCGGCTCCGGCGTTCCGAAGGTCGGAGCCCCTGACTGCATGGACACGGCCGCCGCAAACGAGCCGAACACCACGGGAGCACCGGGCCGCACGAGCTGAATGTAGGCCATGCCGGCCAGCGCTTCGGCGAGAATCTGGGTCAGTGTTCCGGCCACCGTCACCGGCGACATCGCACCGGCGAGCAGGAACGGGGAAATGACCGTGGCCTGGTTGCTCTCTGCGTAGACGGTCGCGGCCCCCAACATGGTCGCGTCGAAGGTCAGCGGTGAGTTCACGTTGATCAGGCTCGTCACGACGGTCTTGTGCACCAGGAAGTCTTCGCCGAAAAGGAGCTTTGCCATCGCCACGGTGTCGGCAGCGCGCTCCGGATGCGTGACCGAACCCATGAACGGCTTGTCGGTGTACTTGATATGGCTGTAGACCATGTCGAAGTGACGCTTGTTGACGGGTACGTCGACCGGCTCGCAGATCGTTCCGCCGGAGTGGTGCAGCCCCGGACTCATGTAGGCGAGCTTCACGAAATTGCGGAAGTCCTCGATGGTTGCGTAGCGGCGGCCCTGATCGAGATCGTGCACGAACGGCGGCCCGTAGCCGGGCACCATCACCGTGCGCTCGCCGCCGATGATCGTGCTGCGCCTCGGGTTACGGCCGTGCTGCGTGAACTCGCGCGGTGCTGTTGCCGTCACGAGCGAGCGGCACATGCCGCGCGGAAAGCGCACGCGCTCGCCGTCCACGTCCGCGCCTGCGTCCTTCCACAGTTCGAGCGCCCGCGGAAAGTCGCGAAATTCGACGCCGACTTCCTCGAGCACGGTGTCGGCGTTGCGCTCGATCAACTCCAGCGCTTCGGCATCGAGGACCTCAAAACAGGGGATCCTGCGATCGATCCAGGACACAAACTCGTCCGCGATCCCGCGCTGGCGTGCGGCAAGTTTCCGCGCCCGACCAGCGCGAACCGTGCGGCCCGCACGACTGGCGGTTCGCCTGGGACGCGGACTGTCAATCATGCGCAGCCTCCTGCTACGGAAAACGGCTCAACCGTAAACGCGCAAGCCATTTGTGTGTTTGCAAATGTCAGTCTGCGGCAGAATCCCGACTCCTGCATCGCCCCATGCGACATGCAGCCAATCGCAAGCGACATCGCGGCACGCTCGGCCGTTGGCAGCATGCAACATGATTGCCGGGACGCTATCGGAGCGTGTTCGCGACGTATATGCAACGGTTCCGGGATGCCAGGAAATGCGTGGCGGAGTGCTGGCCGCGTCGATACGGACTAAGCTATTCTTTCAGCGTCTAATCGCTGCTTGCAGCGACGATTCGGCGACACGTAAGCACAAGCGACGGACCGGTGGTTCGCGATCGCTCCAGGGAGAATTGCCATGCCACGACGATCGGGTGGTAGACAGGCGCGCAGGGCGGAGCGCGCCGCGCCCTTGGCCGAAGCGCTGAAGCCTGTGCGACCAGGGCATGCCGGCGGACAATATCAGCCATTGTCCGCGGCCGGCGTTGCGGCCGTTGCCGACAATGCCTTCCGGATTCTCGAACGGGTGGGTTTCGCCGATGCGACGCCTCACTGCATCGAGACCTGCACGGCGGTCGGCGCCGTGCAGGGTGACGACGGGCGTTTGCGCATGCCGCGAGGTCTGGTCGAACGCACCTTGCAAAAGGCGCGGCGAAACCTGGTGCTGCACGCGCAGGATCCGCGGTGGGACCTGAATCTGAGCGATGCCAGGGTGCACTTTTCCACCGCCGGCGCCGCTGTCATGGTGGCCGACTCCGAGAACGGTCTGTACCGGGATTCCGAAGCGCAGGATCTCTACGACATGGCGCGCATTGCCGATACCTGCGAACACATCCACATGTTCCAGCGCACCTGCGTTCTTCGGGACGTTGCCGACAACTATGCGATGGACATCAATACCCTCTATTGCGCGCTGATGGGCACCAGCAAGCATGTCGGTTCGAGCTGGACGGTACCCGAGCATGTCGAAAAAAGCCTGCAGATGCTTCACATCGTCTCGGGCGGCGAGGCCGAGTGGCGGGCACGCCCGTTTGTCAGCCAATCCAACTGTTTCGTCGTGCCGCCGATGAAGTTCGCGTCCGATGCGCTGGAGTGCCTGCGTGTAGCAGTGCAGGGCGGCATGCCGGTGCTGCTGTTATCGGCCGGTCAGGCCGGCGCGACCCCCCCTGGCTATCCGGAATGCCTTGGCGGACTCGTTTACGTCAACGCGATCGAGCCCGGCGCAGCGGCGATTGTCGGCGCATGGCCATTCGTTTCGGATCTGAGAACCGGTGCGATGAGCGGCGGCTCTCCGGAGCAGGGCCTGCTGTCCGCCGCCTGCGCGCAGCTCGGCAACCATTTCGACCTGCCGTTCGGCACCGCCTGCGGTATGACCGACTCGAAGTTCCCGGATTTCCAGGCGGGCGCCGAACGTGCTGCGACGGTGCTGGCAGCCACCTTGTCCGGCGCGAACATCGTGTACGAATCCGCCGGCATGTATGCGAGCCTGCTCGGCACCTGTCCGGAGAGCCTGTTGCTGGACAATGACATCCTGGGTGCCTGTGGACGCGTGACCCGCGGGATCGAGGTCAATTCCGATACCTTGAGCTTCGCCGAGATCGAACAGATCTGCAGCAGCGGGGAAGGGCACTATCTCGGTTCGGCGAACACCCTGCAGGTGATGCAAAGCGAATACTTTTACCCGGCGTTCAGCGACCGCAACAGCCCGACCGCCTGGGAGGAACAGGGCAAGCCGGATCCGCTGCAGCAGGCCATAGCCAGGAAACGCGAGATTCTCGCCAATCATGTACCGCGCCACGTCAGCGACGAAATCGACGCGACAGTGCGGGCCCGGTTTCCGATCCATCTTTCGTCCGAAGCCATGGGGCGATAAATCGCGCCGCCACTCAAAGTCTGCGAATCGGAGATCGTCGAGGCCCGGAGCGTTCTCGGGCGGGTGATGGCCTCTGTTTCCCCTGGCCACCGGAGGTTGTATTGGTGACGCGACCAACGGTGCCGTCTCCGGTGCCGTTGTCGGTCGCTGTCGTGGCGTCAGCAGCGGATGCGCCGTCCTGTGGGGTCGTACATCGGGCTTGACAATGCGGCCGCCGGCACCCGCTCGCCGGCCACTTCAATGCTGAACCTCCCTTCGCCGGAATTCGGTGCGGTCTTCGAGTCCACGTAGCCGAGCCCGATGGCGCCGCCGAGGGTGTGGCCATAAGCGCCGGAAGTGACATGACCCACCAGAGTGTCGTCGTGCCAGATGGGCTCGTTATGGTAGAGCAGCGGCCGCGGATCGAGAAGCCGGAACTGCTTCAGGCGCTTCGCCGGCCCAGCGGCCTATTCCCTGAGCAACGCGTCGCGCCCGATGAATCCGCCCGGCTTGACGAGTTTCACGGCGAAGCCGAGGCCCGCTTCGACCGGCGTATCCTCGTCGGTGATGTCGTGCCCCCAATGCCGATAGGCCTTTTCGATGCGCAGCGAATCCAGGGCGTGATAGCCGGCGTGCGTCAGGCCGAACGGTTCGCCCGCGGCGACGATCGTGTCGTAGACGCCGGCGGTGAATTCGGTGGGGATGTACAGTTCCCAACCGAGTTCGCCGACATACGTGATCCGGGACGCTCGCACCAGGCCATGGCCGAGCTCGATTTCCCGGCTGTGGGTGAAGGGAAAGGCCTCGTTCGACAGGTCGTCGGGGCTCAGCGACTGCAGCAGCGCCCGGGCGTTCGGTCCCATGATCGAAATCACGCCCATGCCGGACGTCACGTTGGTCAGCGCGCAGTGTGCGTCGGCCGGAATGTGTCGCTGCAGCCAGTTGAAGTCCCGCGTTTCGGTGGCCGCGGCGGTCACGATCAGATAGCAGTCATCGGCCAGTCGGGTAACGGTGAGATCCGCTTCGATGCCGCCCCGGTCGTTCAGCCACTGGGTGTAGACGATGCGGTCGGGGTCCACGTCGATGTCGTTGGCGCAAACGGTGTTCAGCACTCGGGCGGCATCGGCGCCCTGGAGCCGGAACTTGCCGAAGGAGGACTGGTCGAAGAGCCCCACCTGCTCCCGCACGGCCCGATGTTCCGCTGCGGAGTGTTCAAACCAGTTCTGCCGCCCGTAGCTGTACTCGTAACGCGCCAGGCCCGGGTCCGGCGCATACCAGTTGGGCCGCTCCCAACCGGCGACCTCGCCGTGGCAGGCGCCGATGGCCTGCAGGCGATCGTGCAGCGGCGATTTGCGAACTCCTCGCGCGGTTTCGTACTGACGATAG
>JAQAJI010000029.1:0-3266 GCA_028278665.1 Candidatus Rariloculus versatilis | reverse complement strand
GAGGCTTTCCGAAACCCGTTCGCGCAGGTACCTGCGGTTGCCCTGAAAGGGGTGATTGCGCCGCACGTCCACTTCCCAGAGATCCGACGGCGGGTATCCGTCGCGAATCCATTCGGCGATGACCTTGCCAATGCCGCCGGCGGACTGCAGGCCGATTGAATTCAGTCCTGCCGCGACGAAACAGTTGTCGAGTTCGGGCGTCTGGCCGATGTGGTAGCGCACATCCGGCGTAAAGCTCTCCGGGCCGCAGAAGAATGTCTCAAGGCCGGCCGTTTCGAGCGCCGGCATTCGTACCATGGCCTGTTCGAGGATGGGTTCGAAGTGCTCGAGACTGCCGTCGATCTCGTCGAAACAGAAATCCTCGGGGATTCCCTCCGTGGCCCAGGGGCGGGCATTGGGCTCGAAGGCGCCGAGGAGCAACTTGCCCGCGTCGTACTTGTAGTAGGCGCAGGCGTCGTAGTCGCGCACGACCGGGAAGGTCGAATCGAGCCCCTTCACCGATTCGAACAGGGCGTAGTAGTGCTCGCAGGCATGCAGGGGCACGTTGACCCCGACCGTCGCCGCCAGATCGCGGGTCCACATTCCGGCGCACAACACCACGCAATCCGCGGCGATGTCGCCATGTTCGGTGGCGACGCCCGTGACGCTGCCGCCGGCGGTATGGATCGACGTAACCGGCAGATTCTCGAAGATGCGCGCACCGGCGGCGCGGGCGCCCTTGGCGAGCGCATTGGTGATGTCCACCGCGTTGGCATAGCCGTCGGACGGAATGTGAATGCCGCCGAGCACGTCTTCGGTGTGCAGCAGCGGAACCCGGGCCTTGATGGCCGCGGGCGTGACAACTTCCACTTCAAGCCCAAACACTCTGGCCATCGACGCGCTGCGCTTGAGTTCCTCGAACCGCTCCTCGTTGGTGGCCAGCGAAACGGAGCCGCAGCGCCGATAGCCGGTCGCCTGGCCGGTTTCCTCTTCCAGGCGCAGGTAGAGTTCGCTGGTGTAGCGCGCAAGCTCCGTCATGTTGATGGAGGTGCGCAGTTGGCCGACCAGTCCCGCCGCGTGCCAGGTGGTGCCCGAGGTGAGTTGCCTGCGGTCGAGCAGCGTCACCTCGGAAAACCCGGCGCGCGCCAGGTGCAAGGCCACCGAGCAGCCGATTACCCCGCCGCCGATCACGACGACGCTCGCGCTCTGCGGCAGGTCGGTGGGGCGTTCGGACCGGCTGGCCACTGCTGTTCAGGCGCGCAATCGGTGGTTGGCCGGATCGTAGACGGGATCCCTGTGCACCGTCGCCTGCCGGCGTTGGCCGAGCACGTCCACCGTCAATGCCGCGCCCGGTCCGGCGAGCGACGGCGGGACAAAGCCGAAACCGAGGCTCTGCCGCACAAAGTGGCCGTAGCCGCCGGACGTCGTCACGCCCACGCAGCGTTCGCCCGCGTAGATCGGCTCTCCGCCCTGAACATCCGCATCGCCGGGGTCGAGGCTGAAATAGATCAGTTGCCAGGTGCGGTCCGTGTGCTCAAGCGATGCTTCGCGGCCGACGAAGTCGCCCTTGTCGAACCTGATGAACCGCTTCATCGCCGCGTCGACCAGCGTGATTTCGTTGGTCAGTTCCGCGCCCCAGCCCCGGTAGGCCTTCTCCAGCCTCAGGCTGTTGACGGCGTAAAGTCCGAAATTTCTCAGGCCGAACTCTGCTCCGGCCTCCATAAGCGCTTCGTACAGCGTTTCCAGATGCTCCATCGCCGCGTGCAGTTCCCAACCGAGTTCGCCCACGTAGTTCACCCGCAGCGCCCGCACGGGCATACCGGCGACATCGATTTCGCGGCCGCTGAGCCAGGGAAAGACGGCGTTGTCCAGGCGTGCCTGCGTGATCCGGGACAGCACTTCCCGGGCACGCGGGCCGGCCAGCACGAGCACGCCGCGCCGGTCGGTGACATTGGCGATATGCACCTGCTCGCCCGGGCGCACGCCGTGCTGCAGGTGGTCCAGGTCGCGCAGTTCGGCTCCGGCGGCAGATAGCACGTAAAAAGTTTCGTCGTCGAGGCGGGTGACGGTCATCTCCCCGTCGATGCGCCCGCGCTGCGACAGCACGTGGGTGAGCGCAATACGGCCGCGCTGCGGCAGCCGGTTCGCGCAGAGCCTGTCGAGCAGCGTCGCGGCGTCGCGCCCCGTCACGTCGTACTTCGCAAATCCCGTGAGGTCCAGGACGCCGACACTCTCTCGCACCGCCAGGCACTCGTCGCGCACGACCTCAAAGACGTTGTTGTGCCGGAAGCTGTAGTCCTCGTCCCGGCCGTCGGGCGAGAACCACTTGGGCCGCTCCCAGCCGAAGGTCTCCGTGAACACGCAGCCCTGCGCGCGGAGCCTGTCGTGAAGCGGGCTCGTCCGGCACTGCCGTGCCGCCGGCAGTTCTTCTCCGGGCGGCACGGTGGCGTAGGTCATGCCGTAGTCCTGGCGGCCCCTGGCCCTCATGTAGTCGGTATCGGCGAATACGCCGAAGCGCCGTGGATCGAACCCGGTCATGTTCAATTCGGAATCGCCGTGTAGCATCCATTGAGCCAGGAATTTGCCGCTGCCTGGCCCGTGGGCGATACCGAAGGACGAGCCGCAGCAGAGCCAGAAATTGCGCAACCCGGCCACCGGCCCGAGCAACGGCAGGCCATCGGGGCTGTGGGAGATGGCCCCGTTGACGATGCGCTTGATCCCCCCCGGCTCGAAAATCGGCATCCGTTCCACGGCCCGGCTGAGCCACGGCATCAAGTGGTCGAGATCGTCCTCGAACAGTTCGCTGTCGGACTCCCACGGCGGCAGCCCTTCCGGTTGCCAGGCTTCGGCGATATCGCCCTCGTAGATGCCTATCAGGCCGGATTCCTGCTCCTGGCGCAGATACGCGGAGGCCCAGGGGTCGCGCGTTACGGGGATCTCGACGCTTCGTTCGGCCAGCTCCGGAACCGGACCGGAGACGAGGTAATGGTGCTGGATGTTGCAGATGGGGAGGTCCGCTCCCACCATCTGCGCGACCTGACGTGCGAAGCAGCCGGCGGCGTTGACCACCGTTTCGGCGACGATGCGGCCCTGTTCGGTCACGACTTCCCACTCGCCCCCGGGCAGCGCGTTGATCTCGATTACCCGATTGCGCCGCATGATCCTGGCGCCGAGGTCGCGCGCCCCCTTGGCCATTGCCTGGCAAAGCCCGAACGGGTCCGCATGTCCGTCGTCGCGGGTCCAGGCTCCGGCCAGCACGCCTTCGGTCGAAACAAAGGGATTCAGCT
>JAQAJI010000028.1 GCA_028278665.1 Candidatus Rariloculus versatilis | reverse complement strand
TACAGGGATGTATTCACCGCGTGTCTCGGGAACAGGGGAGCGTGACTCGCCGACCCGACTGCCGCAACGCGCCCCCCGAACAGATCGCAAACCTGACGCACCGCTCACGAACCGGCGCGTCGGACCTCACGCAAAAAAGCTCGCGATCACGGGCCGGTAGCTGTCCATGTCGACGAGGAAGGAATCGTGGCCCTGCAGCGAGTCCAGCTCCACGAACTCGACCTCGCGCCCGCCGCCCGACAGCCCGTCGACGAGCTCATGCTGCTGGTGCATCGGGTAGAGGAAGTCCGTCACCACACCGACGACGAGAATCCGCTCCGACCTGATCCGGGCGAGCCCGGCCTCGACCGAACCCCCATGGTCGGCAACATCGAACAGGTCGCTCGCTCGTGACAGGTACAGATAACAGTTCGGATCGAACTGACCGATGAACTTGTTCGCATGGTGCTCGAGATACGACTCGACCGAGAACGCGATACCGAACGGATCGCCGCCCGCGTGCTCGGCCGACACGCGCTCGCGACCGAAGCGCTGCCGCCACTCCTCGGCCGAGCGGTAGGTGATCATGCCGAGCTTGCGTGCGAGCCGCATGCCCGTCAGCGGCACGGTGTCGCGCGGATAGTTACCGTCCTGCCAACCGGGATCCCGGCGAATCATCTCGCGCTGCAGGGAACGCAGCGCGATCGAGAACGGCAGCGCGCGCGGGCCCGTGGACATGAGCATGAGGCTCTCTGCCAGGCCCGGAAACAGCAGCTCGAAGGCAAGCGCGGTCATGCCTCCCATCGACGGACCGACGAGGGCCCGGAGCCTGTCGACGCCGAGAAACTTCAGCACCTCGTAGCCGCCGCGCGCGACGTCCTCGAGCGACAACGTCGGAAAGTCGAGCCGGTAGATGTCGCCCGTCAGCGGATTGACCGATGCGGGCCCGGTCGAGCCGAAACAACTGCCGAGAGAATTGACGCAGATCACGAAGTGGCGGCGCGTGTCGATCGGCCGCCCCGGCCCGACGATCTCCTCCCACCAGCCCGGCGTCGGATCCACCGCGCACGACGCGGCATGAGCCGACGGCGAAAGACCGGTGAAGATCAGCACAGCGTTGCCGCGCGCGGCGTCGAGCTCGCCCCAGGTTTCGAACGCGATGGTCGGATCGATGAGCGCACCGCCGCGGTGCATCGGAAACTCGCCCTTGACGACGACTTCTTGCCGGGCGCTCGACATGGATCAATCCTTCTCAGAAATCCTGAACGACGCGCAGTGTAATGCCCATATCGGCACGCTTGGGAACTTTCTGGTTATGTAAATAGGCCACGCGGCAATGCCTTCAACGTCCGCCGCGGGTATGGCGAATGATCCGTTTGCGCCGCTTGAGCTGCCTCGGAGTCAGCACGTTGCGCCGGCCCGCGTACGGGTTGCCGCTGCTCTTGAGCTCGATTCTGACCGGCGTGCCGTCGAGCCCGAGCGCCTCGCGGAAGCAGTTCTCGAGATAGCGCCGGTAGTGTGCCGGCAAGCGCGCGGCCTGACTGCCATGGACCACGATGACTGGCGGGTATCGTCCGCCCTGGTGCGCGTAGCGCAGTCGCACCTGTCGACCCCGCACGACGGGCGGAGGATGCTTGCCGATAGCATGTTCGAGGATCGCGTTGAGCCTGGGCGTGGCAATGGCCGTACCGGCCGATTCATAGGCGGCGAAGGAGCTTCGGATCACTTCGGCGATGCCGCTGCCGTGCAGCGCCGATACGTAATGCACGCTTGCGAACGGCACGAACCGGAGCTGCCGGTCGACCTGCGCTGCGATGCGCCGACGCTGCCCCGCCGTCAGGCCGTCCCACTTGTTGACGGCAATCGCGAGCGCCCGCCCGCGAGCGACGACGAGTCCGATCAGCCTCAGATCCTGATCCGTCACGCCCTCGTGCGCATCCATCAGCACCACGGCGACTCCGGCGGTTTCGATCGCCTGCAGGCTCTGCACGACGCTGAACTTCTCGACGACTTCGCTGACTTTCGCACGGCGGCGGATGCCCGCCGTATCGATCAGCGTGAACGCCCTGCCGGCGCGCTCGCAAGGCACGAAAATGCTGTCGCGCGTCGTTCCGGGCACGGGCGAGGTTATGAGCCTGTCAGCGCCGAGCAGACGGTTGATCAGTGTGGACTTGCCGACGTTCGGGCGGCCGACGACCGCGAGCCTGGGGTGGGCAAACCCCTCGAGGTCCGGCGTATCGGTCGCCTCGAACGGCTGAAGCACGCGCTCGAGTAACCGTCGTATGCCCTGGCCGTGCAGGGCTGCGATGCGGACCGGCTCGCCGAAGCCGAAACCGTGGAACTCGGCCTCGGCAAGCTCCCGTTCGATGCCTTCGGCCTTGTTGACGGCGACCGTCACGGGCCTGGAGGACCGGCGCAGCCGCTCGGCGATGCGCTCATCGGCGGCGGTCAGACCCTCGCGGTAATCGACGACGAGCACGACGAGGTCCGCTTCCTCGAGCGCCGCGCCGACCTGCCGTTCGATGCCTGCTTCGATCTCGGCGCTGCCGCTGGCGCCAAGTCCGCCGGTATCGATGACGATGAAGCCGAGGCCCTCGCGCCGCCCGAAGCCGTAGCGGCGGTCCCGCGTGACACCCGGAGAGTCCGCGACGAGCGCGTCGCGCGAGCGCGTCAGCTGGTTGAAAAGTGTCGACTTGCCGACGTTCGGCCGGCCGACGAGTGCCACCGCGGGCAACATGAAACCACCGCTCCGGTCTCAGCCGGCCTCAGCCGGACTCGCCGACGACCTGAAATGCGGCGACCGATCCGTCGTCGGCCTGAACGTAGACGTTGAGGCCCGCAACGAGGGGCGCGGCAGTGATCCGGTCCCCTGCAGCGCGCGTCCGGGCCAGAAAACGGCCGTCGTTCGGATCGAGCCAGTGCAGGTAACCTTCGAAATCGCCGACGACGACCGCCTGGCCGTGACGCGTCGGCGCCGTCACATCGCGCAGCCTCAGCGCTTCCTGGCTCCAGATCGGCGTGCCGGCCTGCCGGTCGAGCGCGACGACGGCGTCGACATCGCTCGTGACGTAAACGTTATTGAGATCCACACCGAGTCCCGCGTGAGAGGACATCTCCTGCTGCCAGATCACGATCCCGTTGCGCAGATCCACTCCGAGCGCGCGACCCTGATAACCGACCGTGTAGACATCGTTGCCGACGACCTGCAGACCCGCGCTGATGTCGACGAGCCGCTCAAGTTCATTACGGCCGGTCGGATTGGCGACCGCGAGATCCCAGACCCGCTCGCCGCTTGAGACGTCATAGGCGCCGAGGCGCCCGTTGGCGAAGCCGCTGATCACGAGCTGCCCGGCGACGTAGGGCGCCGTATTGCCGCGCAGCGTCAGCGGCGGCAGCGATTGCTCGACGGACCAGATCGGGCTTCCGTCCTCGCTCGACGCGCCGCGCAGGCGCCCGTCAACGGTACGGTAAACGACGACGCCGGCCGTCACGGCAGGCGGCGCGAGCACCTCGCTGCCGACCGCCACGCGCCAGCGCTCCGATCCGTCCGCCACTTCGAGCGCAACGAGATCGCCGTCGTCCGTGCCGAATACGAGCAGACCGGCGCCGAACCCGGGGCCTGCCGAGAGCGGCAGTTCGGTTTCGACGGACCACTGCTCCCGGCCGGTTTCGGCATCGAGCGCAACGGCGTTGCCGTCGTGCGTGCCGGCGAAGATCCTTGTGCCATCGGTCGCGGGTCTGAGCCCGAGCCTGAGCCGTTCCGTCGCGTCACCGACCCGGCTGCGCCAGACCCTGCGCACGCGCATGGAACTATCGAAGGCGGTGAGTTCGGAGGGCTGCTCCACCGTGTCTTCGTCGCCACCGCCGAAGAGTCCGCAACCGCCGAGGCCGAGCACGGCGGCCGACATGACCGGCATGACGAGCAGGCGGTTCATTCGCCTTGCTCCCCTATCGCGCTTACCGTCGGCACAGGTTCGAGATCGTTGAGCTTGATGCTGAGCAGATTGCGGTCCAGGGTCTCCCAGCCCGGTTCGGCCAGCGCGCGTTCGTAAGCCGACCGCGCCGCAGTCGCGTCACCGAGCGCGACGTGGATGTCGCCCTCGATCTCGCTGATGCGCGCCGCGAACTGCCCGGGTTCTGCGACCTGAAGCAGCGTCAGCGCTTCATCGTAGGACTCGCGCCAGGCGAGCACGCGCGCAAGCCTGAGGCGCGCGACCATGGATAGCTCCGCATCGCTACTCGTCGTCATGACGCGGCGCAGCTCTTCAATGGCACGCGCCGGATCGCTGATGAGCACGTCTTGAGCGATCAACAGACTGCCCTGATGCGCGTAGGGACTGTCCGCATGGTCCGCCTTAAGTTCGGCAAGAATCTGTTCGACCTGCGGACTGTCGTCCTCGACGGCCTGCTGCAATTCGACGTAGAGCGCGGCCGCCTGCTCGGCAACGGCCTGCTCGCGCGCCTGATACTGGTTCCAGCCGAAATAGCCGAGCAACGCGACGCCGGCCCCGCCAACGAGATACCAGCCGTTCTCGCGCCACCATTGCCTGAAGACTTCAAGCTGCTCTCGTTCCGATAGAAATTCGTTCACGCCTTGCTCCGCACTGTCGTGCCAGGGAACCGTCCCGCGCGCTGTGCGAGCCGGCTCCGCAATAGTCTACTGTTTTCTGCCCAGTTCGCGTTCAAGCCAGCCCGCAATCTCGTCGCGAGGGACGAGTTCCTGCGCGCGATCCTCGCGAAGCGGCTTGACGCTGAACTTGCCGGCCGCAAGTTCATCGTCGCCAACGATCAACGCGTAGCGCGCACCGCTCTTGTCCGCTCGTCTGAGCTGCGCACGGAAGCCGCCGGGCGGACCCATCACGAGCCTGACACCCGGCACTGCCGCGCGCAATCGTTCCGCCGCCGCAAAACACTCGCGCTGTGGCTGGTCTCCGACGCCGACCACGTAGATGTCCGGATCATGCCCGGCATCGTCGAAACCTGCGTCGCGCATGAGCTCCACGACCCGTTCGATGCCGAGCGCCCAGCCGACGCCGGGCGTCGCCCGGCCGCCGATCTGGCTCACTAGCCCATCGTAGCGGCCTCCGGAACACACGGCACTCTGGGCGCCGAGCCGGTCCGTGACCCACTCGAACACCGTGCGCGTATAGTAATCGAGGCCGCGCACGAGGCGCGGATTGACCGTGAAATCGACACCGACATCGGTCAACAGCGTGCGAACGCGCTCGAAGTGGTCGCGCGACGGCAGGTCGAGGTAATCCTCGAGCACGGGCGCCCCCGCGATGAGTTCCTGCATTGCGGGATTCTTGCTGTCGAGGATCCGCAAGGGATTGCGTTGCAGGCGCCTCAGGCTGTCGCCGTCGAGGTCGCCGCGGCGTTTCTCGAAGTAGTCGACGAGCGCCTGCTTGTAGCCCGTTCTCGACTCCGGCGTGCCGAGCGAGTTGATCTCGAGCGCCATGTCCACGCCCAGCTCTTCCCAGAGTCTGGCTGATATGACGATGAGTTCGGCGTCGACTTCGGGCTCGGCGTGACCCAGCGCTTCGATGTTGATCTGATGGAACTGCCGGTAGCGCCCCTTCTGCGGCTTCTCGTGCCGGAACATGGGACCGCTGCACCAGAGCTTCTGTTGCCGGTTGTGCAGCAGGCCGTGACTCAGGCAGGCGCGCACGACGCTCGCCGTCGCCTCCGGCCGCATCGTGAGACTGTCGCCGTTGCGGTCGGCGAAGGTATACATTTCCTTCTCGACGATATCGGTCAACTCGCCGATCGCCCGGCTGAACAGCTCCGTCTTCTCCAGTATCGGAATGCGGATACGGCGATAACCATAGGCTCCGAAGAGTTCCGCGGCCGCGGATTCGACGGCGTCCCAGGCGCGCTCGGCGTCCGGGAGAATGTCGTTCATGCCTCGAACGGGCTGGATGAGATTGGCCATGGAACGCTCAGTCGCCTGAAGCTTCGACCGTGAACCCGACCACGGTGCCGGGACTGTCCGAGCGCGGGATGAAATACGGCTCACCGTCGATCGCGAGCAGGACTCCCCCCGCGTTGCCGAACAGGAAGTCGACCGGTGCTGCCCCGACAACCGTTTGCTGCTCGCCGGCGGTGCCGAGATCGTAGACGAGCCTGACGCCGCGCGCGTCGGTGACTTCCGCCCAGGAGTCCTCGACGAAGGTCAGCGCCGCCTCGACGGTTGCGTAGCCGGAGAGATCGTCCGCTGAAATGACGGGACTGGCTGCAACGCCCGAATCGATGCCGTCACTGGGAGCGGCAGGGGTCGCGGCATCGGCGCGGCCAGCCAACCCGGCCGGCTCTGCGGGATCGAGCGAACCGGCGGGATCGGCCAACTCGGCCGGATCTCCGGGGTCGAACGGTCGGGAGACATCGGCAGGATCGGCGGAATCGGACCGATCGGGAGCGCGTCCGAAGATGAACTCCGCCAGCGAAGGTCCAACAGCTTGCCGTTCGACCGCCGCCGCCGGCCGTGCGCCCCGGGCGTCCGTTCGCAGCAACGCTTCCTCGGGTTCCGTTTCGTCCGCTGACGGTGTCGTGTAGGGCAACGCGGCCGGATTCGTCGAGCTCGACGCCAGACCGAAGCGTTCGGCGAATCCTGCAACGCCGCCGAACCACCAGACCGCACCGGCTCCGACCGCGGCGACTAGCATCACTATCAGTGCCGCGAGCATCCACCGATGGCTCAATTGCGGTTCCATTGACCTGACCGCGACGCTTTGGGGCGGGGGCACTTCGATGTCCGAGTGTTCCGTCAGACGATCGTAATCGCGAAGCAGCCCGTCGCAATCAAGACCCAGTTTCTTGCCGTACTGCCGCAAATAGCCCCTGGCAAAAACGGGCGCAACGAGATCCTCGAAGCGTTCATCCTCGAGTGCCTGCAGCACACGAGGCTCGAGGCGCAACTCCTCCGCGATCTGCTCGCGCGACAGGTTCTGCCGTTTGCGCTCGGAACGTAGCCGGGCGCCGAGACACGGTGTCTCCCCGGTTCGCCGCTCCGCCGCGCCGGACTGGCTGTCAGTTTCCTGCATCATGTCTCGATTCGCGTATTTGAGCAAACTCCGCCGAGTCTGGAAAGTCGTCGCGCAGCCGGTTCGCGCAGCGTTCGGCAGCGGCCGCATCGGCAAGTTCCCGCTCGATGCGGACACAGAGAAACAGCAACCTGGCATCGGCCGGTCGGACCGCCAGCGTGCGCTGCAACCACGAGCGCGCCTCCATGTGGTTTCCGTTCCGCCAGGCGATATCGAGCAGGCCTGCAAGCGCATCGGGATAAGCCGGATCGATCCCGAGCGCTTCGAGAAAATACTTTCGGGCCGAGTCGGGATCGTTCGCGTTGCGCGCACAGGTTCCGGCGTTTGCGAGCGCGGCTTCAGGCGTCCCGTAGTCGGAGTTCCCGGCAGCCTGCCTGAACAGCGGTTCAGCCTCCGGCCAGCGATTCCGGCGGCAAAGAAAAACAGCATAGCCGTTCTGTGCGGCGGCATTCCCGGAATCGAGCCAAAGCGCGTGCCGATGGTGCGTTTCGGCAAGTTCGAGTTCGCCAAGCGCCCCGTAGGCCAGCGCGATCGTGAAATGCGCGCCCGCGTGTCCGGGCTCGATCGCAAGCGCCCGCTCGAGCACATCGACTGCGACCGTCGCGCGGCCGCGGCGCAGGTATTCGGCGCCCAGGTTCACGTTCGCGGTTGCCGCCGCCGCGTCGGAGGCCCGAGCGTCGCGCCCGGAAGTCGCGGTGGATGCGCACGCGGGCAGAAACGCGGCCATGCAGCCGAGAACGGCGATCAGTCGCCAGCTACTCATTTGCCTTCGGTTCCGATGAGTTTTTGACTTAAACGCACCTTGCGCCGGTCGTCAATCCGGCCGGCCAGTTGACCGCACGCCGCGGCGATGTCGTCGCCGCGCGGCCTCCGGATCGTCGCAACTATGCCCCTGGACTGAAGAACCTGCCAGAACGCTTCTATCGATTGTGCCGAGGAACAGCGAAAACCCGAGCCGGGAAAGGAGTTGAACGGAATGAGATTGACCTTGGCCGGCCGCCCCCGCAACAGGCGCGCGAGATCGCGCGCATGCGCCGGGCTGTCGTTGACGCCGTCGAGCATCACGTATTCGAACGTGACCTGTCGGGACGCGAGCACCCTGGCGTAGCTCCAGCAAGCGTCGAGCAGGCTCTCGATCGGGTGGATGCGATTGATCGGTACGAGCTCGTCGCGAAGCTCGTCGTTCGGAGCATGCAGCGACACCGCGAGCGCCACGTTGCACTCGTCGGCCAATCGCGTGATCTGCGGGACCAGTCCCGCCGTGCTGATCGTGACGCGGCGCCTGGAGAGGCCGTAGGCGCGGTCGTTGATCAGCAGCTTCGCCACGGGCACGACATTGGCGTAGTTGGCGAGCGGCTCGCCCATGCCCATGAACACGACGTTGCTGATTTCGACCGGCGCGATCTCGATGCTGGCAAGCACGACCTGGCCGAGCATCTCGGCGATCGACAGGTTGCGGTTGAAGCCCTGTTTGCCGGTCGCACAGAACGCGCAGTCGAGTGCGCAGCCGGCCTGCGAGGAAATACACAGCGTCGCGCGCCTGGGTTCGGGGATGAAGACCGTCTCCACGGCCTGCCCGCCGCCGACGTCGAGCAACCATTTGCGCGTTCCGTCGGCGGAGCGCTCGACGGAGATCGCGTCCGGCAGCCTGAGATCCGCCACGGCGCCAAGTTGCTCGCGCAACGCCTTGCTGAGGTCCGTCATCGCCGCGAAATCGAGCACGCGGCGCTTGTACACCCAGCGCATGATCTGCCGCGCGCGAAACGGCTTCTGGTCAAGGTCCTCGAAGAACCCTACCAATGCCTCCTCGGGCATTCCGAGCAAGTTCCGTTTGCCATCGTCCCGGTTCGATACACTCAGCGCGTTCGCGGACAAATCTCGGCCTCGTTGAAAAAGTAGCTCACCTCGACGGCCGCGGTTTCAGGAGCGTCGGAACCGTGCACGACGTTCTGCTCGATCGAATCCGCGTAATCCGCCCTGATGGTTCCCGGAGCTGCAGCTTTGGGGTCCGTCGCTCCCATGAGTTCGCGATTGACCGTAATGGCGTTGTCGCCTTCGAGCGCCTGGATCATGACGGGACCGGAAGTCATGTATTCGACGAGGTCTGCGAAAAACGGCCGCTCGCGATGGACGGCATAGAAACCCTCGGCCTCCTCGCGGCTCAGATGCGCCATCTTCGCCGCGACGACCGTGAGGCCCGCGCGCTCGAAACGCCCGTAGATCTCGCCGATCAGGTTCCGTTCAACGCCGTCGGGTTTGATGATGGACAACGTACGTTCTACTGGCATGGCTCTACCTGGGGTCAAGACTCATGGATGGACGGGGAGTTGCACCACGGGCCACTTGAAACACGCCGTGAATACATCCCTGTAGGCTCCACGCGCGCGTCCATGCGCGCGAGGGTTTCAAGTGGCCCGTGGTGCAACTCCCCTTACGTTTGCGGCAGGCCGGGAGTTTGCGTACATGGCAGCCTGCGGCAGAACCCTTCTGTATGGGGCGAAACGCTTGACCGAAGACGGCCGATCGACCGGTTATGCACTCCGCCTGACCGCGTTGCTCGTCGCTCAACCAGGCTTTGCGAGGCGGTCTTCCGGTCAGGTTGTTCAAAATTCTCGTTCCTCACGCCTTGTCAGCCGGGCGCCTCGCCGGTCTCGGTGCGACGCGGGGTTCTGCCGCGGGCTGCTATACGCTGAAGCTCTCGCCGCAGCCGCATTCGCCCTTGATGTTGGGATTGCGAAACCTGAAGGCTTCGTTGATGCCTTCCTTGACGAAGTCGACCTCGGTGCCGTCGATGAGCGCGAGGCTCTTCGTATCGACGACGACCTTGACGCCGCCGTCCTCGAAGATCACGTCTTCTGACTCGACGGTATCGGCGTAGTCGATCACGTAGGCGTAGCCGGAGCAGCCGGTCTTGCGCACGCCGACCCTGAGCCCCACCCCGCGGCCGCGCCGCTCAAGGTAGCTTCTGACGCGTTCGGCCGCGCTGTTCGTCAATGAAATCGCCATTGCTATGAGTCCTTCGTTTCGTCTTCGTCGCAGCTTTTCCGTGCTTCGCTCGTGTCTTGCGAACGTCCAAGCGCCTGCCGGCACGCGAGCAATGCATCCTCGATCCTGAGCAACTTGCCGTACTTTTCAACCGGTAGATCCAGGCTCCCCGCAACGGCCTGCAAATCGATACCGGCAAGCGCCCGAGCCGGTTTGCCCTCGAGCCGCTCGCAAATCAGGCTGGCCGCGGCGATCGCATGCGGGCAGCCAAACAACTGGAAGCGGACGGCCCGGATCAAGCCGTCGCGCAGCTGGACATCGAACCGTATCCAGATGCCGAGGCTTCGATCTTCGGCTTCGCCGCGAACAACGCCTTCCGTCTCGTCGGGAAACGCCCCGTCTGCCTGGGGCAAACCGAAACGTTGCAGCACCTCCGAGCTGTAATTCATTGGCTGACAATAGTTTAGCTCAAAGGTTCAGGTCGAGCACCACGCCGGCGCTCCATCGGCGAGCGCGCGCAGCCGCGCGACCTCCGCGCCGATGCGTTCGACCGCCCGGTCGACATCGGCGGGCTCGGTGAACCGGCCGACGCTCAGACGCAGCGAGCTTTGCGCGAGAGCGTCGCTCAAGCCGAGGCTCGACAGGACGTGCGACGGTTCCGGATCGTCCGAGGCGCACGCCGAACCCGCCGATACCGCGATGTCGGCCAGTGCCAGCCGCAGGCTCTCGCCTTCGATGCCCGCAAAGCAGACGTTGAGAATGTGCGGTGCGCAGCGCTCACGACAGCCGTTCAGGCGGATGCCTTCGATCTCGCCGAGGCCGCGCCAGAGCCTGTCGCGCAGCTTCGCAAGGCGGGGTCCGTCGCGCTCGGGCCGTGCAAGTTCGAAGGTCTTGCCCATGCCGACGATCTGGTGGGTAGCGAGCGTGCCGGCGCGCAGGCCCCTTTCCTGCTCGCCGCCGTGCAACTGGGGCGCGAGTGTTACGCCCCCTGCGACGTAGAGCGCGCCGATTCCCTTCGGACCATGCGCCTTGTGCGCGGTCAGCGAACAAAGATCCACGCCCCAGCCGCCGAGATCGAGCGGAATCTTGCCGGCGCTCTGCGCGGCGTCGACATGCAGGCGCACGTCGCGCGACGCGCAAGCCTGCGCGATCGCCTCGATGTCCTGAATCACGCCGATCTCGTTGTTGACATGCATGACGGAGACGAGGGCCGTGGCGTCGGTGATTGCGTCGAGCACCTGCCCTGTGGTGACGACGCCCTTCGCGTCACAGTCGAGCCGGGTCACCTCGACTCCCCGGGCCTCGAGTGCGTGAGCCGTGTCTACCACGGAATGATGCTCGATGCGCGTGGTGACGAAGTGCTTGCGCGACCGCGGGTCGGCATCGAAGCTGCCGAGAATTGCGAGATTGTTCGACTCCGTCGCTCCGGACGTGAAAACGATCTCGCCCGGTTGCGCATTGACGAGCGCAGCGATCCGTTCGCGGGCATCCTCGACGAGTTGGCGCGCGCGCGCGCCGCCGGGGTGCGCCGATGACGGGTTCTCGAAACTGCCGTCGGTCCCGAGGCAGGCCGTCATCGCGGCGATGACTTCAGGATCGACGGCCGTCGTCGCCGCGTTGTCGAGATAAAGTGGCCTTGCGCTCACGTCGGTCCCCTCCTTTCGATGATTTTCGCGGGGTCGAGCGCGGCGACGATCCCGCGCAGGATGTTGATCTCGTTCCGGTCCGGCCGTGCACGATGAAACAGCCTCCTGAGCTTGAGCTTGAGCTGCTTCTGATGCACGGGGTGAAGAAAGCCCGCGGCCGCGAGCACGCTTTCGAGGTGTTCGTGAAAACCCTCCAGTTCCTCGGCGCTCGCAAGCGGGGCGACGCGCGTTTCCCCCGCCGCGATGCCCGAACCCGGCCGGCACATGCGCAACTCGTAACACAGGATCTGCACGGCCATCGCGAGGTTCAGCGAACCGAACTCAGGGTTCGCCGGAATGTGGACGAGTTCCCGGCAGCGGCCGAGGTCCTCATTGCTCAGGCCCGAGTGTTCCGGCCCCATGACAATCGCAATGCGGTTGTCCGCCAGTCGCCGCCAGATCGATTCCGCGCAGGTTCGCGGATCGACGACGGGCCACTTCGAACCGCGCAGCCGCGCGCTCGCACCGATCACGTACCCGCACTCGCCGATCGCCTCGGGCAAGGTCGCCGTCACGGCCGCGTTTTCGAGTACATCAGCGGCGCCGGAGGCCCGCGCCGTCGCCTCCTCGCTCGGAAAGTGCTTCGGCGCGACGAGTGCCAGATCGCGGAGCCCCATGGTCTTCATGGCACGCGCCGTCGCCCCGATATTGCCGGGGTGAGTCGGCCTGACGAGAACGATGCGGACGGGGATTTGCACGGCTGCCGGGATTGTCTGCGACGGACGAGTATTCTACGCTGCGTCCCGCGATGCATGGGATGGTCAATATCGGAGTGCGGGCCGCCCGGCGGGCCGGCGAGATCATGGTGCGCCAGATCAACCGGCTCGAGTCGCTCGAGGTCGTTGAGAAGGGGCGCAACGAATTCGTTTCCGCGGTGGATCGCGCCGCCGAGGAGGCGATCATCGAGGTGATCCGCGACCATTATCCGGACCACGCCATCCTCGGCGAGGAGAGCGGCTCCCTTGGGGAACACGAGTACCAGTGGATCATCGATCCGCTCGACGGCACGACGAACTACCTGCACGGTTTTCCCGTATTCTCGGTGTCGATTGCCGTCGCCCGTTCCGGGACGCTCGAGCACGGCGTCGTCTACGATCCGCTGCGCCAGGAGATCTTCACGGCCAGCCGCGGCGAAGGCGCGCAGCTCGATGGCCGGCGCATCCGCGTGAGCAAGCGGATCAGCCTGCGCCGCGCATTGCTCGCGACGGGCTTCCCCTACCGGATTACGGCCGATCGCGCGGACGCCTATCTCCAGATGCTGCGCGCCGTGCTCGTGGAGACGGCAGGCGTGAGGCGACTCGGATCGGCCGCGCTCGATCTGTGTTACGTCGCCGCGGGGCGCGTCGACGGGTTCTGGGAACTCGGACTGCAGAAGTGGGATCTCGCCGCCGGCACGCTGATTATCCGCGAGGCCGGCGGTCGCATCAGCGACTTCAACGGCACGGATGCGTTCATGGACAGCGGCGACATCGTCGCCGGCACGCCGAAGGTCTATGCGGCGCTGTCGAAGCTGCTCGCGCCGTACGCACGTTCGCTGTAGCAACCCGTTGCAACAGTCCCGCGGCATGGGGCGGGCGATCGCCTCGCGCCTGGTCGGCCGGGCGCCTCGCCGGTCTCGGTGCCACGCGCGACTCTCGCCACGGGCTGCTGATTGACGACGGCCGGCCGCAGGCCTTACGGCGTCTCGTCGGCTTCCTCGCGCTTGGGCGGGATCAGGTCGGCCGGCGAAACGTCGAGCGCGAGCGCCGCGGAACTTGCGACGTAGATCGAGGAATACGTTCCGATCAGCACGCCCGCGATCAATGCGACCGAGAATCCATAGACAGTTTCGCCGCCTAGCAGCAGCAGCGCAACCAGCACGATCAGCGTCGTGATTCCCGTGATCACCGTGCGCGCCAGCGTCTGGTTGATCGAGGTGTTGACGATCTCGACCGCGGAACCCCGGCGGATCAGACGGAAGTTCTCGCGGATCCGGTCGAAGATGACGATGGTGTCGTTGAGCGAGTAGCCGATGACAGCGAGCAGGGCCGCAAGCACCGTCAGATCGAAGGTCAGCCCCGTGATCGAGAAGAAACCCACCGTGATGAGCACGTCGTGAACCAGCGCCGCGATCGCGCCCGCGGCGAACTTCCAGCGGAAGCGCAGCATGATGTAGGTGAAGATCATGATCAGCGCGAACAGCATCGCGAGACCGCCCTGCTCTCTCAGGTCTTCGCCGACCTGCGGGCCCACGAACTCCACGCGCCGCAGTTCGACCGCCGGGTCGCGCGCCTGCAGCGCCACGAACGCCTGTTCGCCGATGCTTGCCCCATCCTCGACATCCTCGACCGGCGGCAAGCGTATCAGAACGTCGGTCGAGGAGCCGAAGAACTGCACGCTCGGGTTCGCATAACCTTCCTCGGCGAGCACCCCGCGAACGTTCTCCAGATCCACCGACGTCTCGTAGCCGACCTCAAGCAGCACGCCGCCCGTGAATTCGATGCCGAAATTGAGGCTGCGAAAGGCAAGCGACGCGAATGTGACGACGATCAGCACGGCCGAAATGCCCGTCGCCAGGCGCCGCGGCCCCATGAAGTTGAAGTTCGGCGTTTTATTGAATAGCGGCATCAGACGTTACCGCCGATCGCAAGCCGCCGCACCTGGTGGCGGCCGCCGTAGATGAGGTTCACGACCGCGCGCGTGCCGATGATGGAAGTAAACATCGACGTCAGGATCCCGAGCCCGAGCGTGACCGCGAACCCCCTGATAGGACCCGTACCGAGCGTGAAGAGCACGGTTGCGGCGATCAGCGTGGTGATGTTGGCATCGGCGATCGTCGAGAACGCCTTCTCGTAGCCCGCTCGTATGCTTGCCTGAGGCGAGTTGCCGTTTCTGAGCTCCTCGCGGATGCGTTCGAATATCAGTACGTTGGCGTCGACGGCCATGCCGACGGTCAGCACGATGCCGGCGATGCCGGGCAGCGTGAGCGCCGCCTGCAGCAGCGACAGCAGTGCCACGATCAGCACGAGGTTCGCAAACAGCGCGAGGTTCGCAACGAGCCCGAACACACGGTAGTAGATCGCCATGAAGACGACCACGGCGAGGAAACCGATGATGATCGCCAGGCGCCCCTGGTTGATGTTGTCCTGGCCGAGGCTCGGCCCTATGGTCCGCTCCTCGATCTTGAAGATCGGCGTCGCAAGCGCACCGGCCCTGAGCAGCAGCGCGAGGTCCTGCGCCTCGAACGGCGTCAGGCCCGTAATCTGAAAGCGGCTTGAGAATACGCCCTGTATGTTCGCCTGGTTGATGACCGTCTCTTCGGATACGGTCTCGATGACCTCTTCACCGTTGCGCTCGACGAGCTCGGGCGTCTCCTCGATGAAGAGCACGGCCATCGGATAGCCAACGTTTTCCGCGGTCGTGTCGAGCATGCGGTTCGCGCCGCTCGAGTCGAGGTTGACGAACACGGCCGGCGTGCCCTGCGAATACCCCGAAGTCGCATCCGTGATCTGATCGCCCGTAACGATGACTTCCCGGCGCAACAGCACGGGCAGGCCGCCCGTGTCGCTGTAGAGTTCCGATCCGAGCGGAGCGCGGCCGCGCTCCTGGGCGTCGTAGGCGTTGTTCTCGCGGTCGACGAGGCGGAATTCGAGCGTCGCCGTCGCACCGAGGATGCGCTCGGCCTGCGCGGGGTCCTGAACGCCCGGAAGCTGGATCAGTATCCGGTCGAGCCCCTGGCGCTGTACGACGGGCTCGGCGACTCCGAGTTCGTTGACCCGGTTGCGCAAGGTGGTCGTGTTCTGCTGGATCGCAAAGTCCTGCCGCTCGCGCAAGAGCGTGTCGGCGAGTTGCACCCGGAAGCCCGGACCGTCGTCGAAGGTCGCGCGATCGACGATGAGGCGGTCGACGAGCTGCAGGGCTCCCGCCTCGTCGAGCGCGCGGATCATGCGCTCGACCTCGTCGAGATCGCCGCCGTCGATGATCGGCACGAGCAGCGTGTCGCCCTCGACGCGCACGCGGTTGCGAATCCCGGCCTCGCGCAACTCGGTGCGAAGGCTCGCCTCGTAAGTGCCCAGGAACTGCTGGACCGCGCTGTCGAGGTCGACCTGGTAGAGAAAATGAACGCCGCCACGCAGGTCCAGCCCCAGGTTCATCGGTTCCAGACCGAGCGCGCCGAGCCAGCCCGGCGTGCGCGGCGCGAGCGTCAGGGCGATGATGTGATTGGGCATGCGCTCGCGCAACAGTTCATTGGCGCGCTGCTGATCGACTTCGTTTGCAAACCGGATGAGCCCCGCGTCGTCCTCGAGCGCGGCTGACACGAACCCGATCTCCTCCTCGTCGAGAATCGTCTCGATCTGGCTGAGCGTCGACTCCTGCAGCGGGTTGGAATCCGGACGCGAAACATGCACGCCGGGGTCGACACCGTACACGTTCGGCAAGGCCAGCAGTGCGCCCGCCAGGATGACGAACAGCACCAGGTAGTTGAGCCAGTTGGGATAGCGGTTCATGCCTTCGAGCCTTTGTGATCGGGCGCAAGCCGGACGCTCTTCATGATCATATTGGGCGCCATGCCGGACATTGCAAGGCCCCCGTTGCCGGCGCGCCTCAGACGCTCTTCATGGTGCCCTTCGGCATCACCGCCGTGATCGTCTGCCTGCGCACCCTGATCGACACGTTGTCGGCAACCTCGACGGTGACGAACTCAGGGCCAAGTTCGGTGACCCTGCCGAGCACGCCGCCGCCGGTCACGACCTCGTCGCCCGTGCCTAGCCCTTCGACCATGGCCCGGTGTTCCTTCTGCTTCTTCGTCTGCGGACGGATGAGCAGAAAATAGAACAGCACGAAAATGACGATCAGCGGGAGAAAGCTGAAGAGCGCGTTCCCTCCGTCGCCCTGCTGAGCCCAGGCCGTGTCGATGAATATTCCGATTAGAGAGTCCATCCCAAGCGTCACCCCATCAGCCGTCTTCGGCGAGGCGGCCTCCCGCCCCCAAATGAAACGATCTCCCGTAGTCCGTGCGGCGCGCCTTGGCCCACACGGAGGAAATCGAACGATAAATCGGCCGCGTATTATGGCATAGCTCGGCGGCCTCCTGTGCCGCGCGCAATCACCTCTGCGGCAAGCGCAGCGAAGCTGCCGGCCTCGATCGCGGCGCGCATCGAGGCCATGAGTTCGTGATAGTGATGCAGGTTGTGCAGAGTCGCGAGCCTCGCGCCGAGTATCTCGTTGCACTGCTGCAGATGGCGCAGATAGGCGCGCGAGTAGTGGCGGCAGGTATAGCAGCCGCACGCGGGATCGAGCGGCGCCGTGTCGGCCCGGAACCGGCTGTTGCGGATGTTGATCCGACCCTCGCTCGTGAACAACTGCCCGTTGCGCGCATGACGCGTCGGGATCACGCAATCGAACATGTCGATGCCGCGCGCGACGGCCTTGACGAGGTCTGCCGGCGTCCCGACGCCCATTAGATAACGGGGACGGTCGGCGGGCAGCGCGGGCTCCATCGTCTCGAGAACGCCGAGACGCTGTTCTTCCGGCTCCCCGACGGCGAGTCCGCCAAGTGCGTAGCCGTCGAATTCGAGTTCAACGAGCCCGGCCAGCGATTCGCGCCTGAGCCCGTCGTAGACGCTGCCTTGCACGATGCCGAACAACGCCGCATCGCTGTCCGCGCTCCCGGCTTTCAGGGCGTCGAAGGCCGCGCGGCTGCGCTTCGCCCAGCGCAGCGAGCGCTGCATCGACGCCCTTGCCTCGCGCTCTGCGACCGGGAAGTCCGTGCATTCGTCGAAGACCATGACGATGTCCGCGCCGAGCTCGTGCTGCACTTCGATCGAGCGCTCCGGAGTGAGCTTCACCGGGGAGCCGTCCACGGGCGAACGGAACTCGGCGCCGTCCTCCGTGAGCTTCCTCAGGGTCTGCAGGCTCCAGACCTGGAAGCCGCCGGAATCGGTGAGTATCGGTCCCGGCCAGTGCATGAACTCATGCAGGCCGCCGTGTGCCCGCACCACGTCGACACCGGGCCGCTGCATGAGGTGAAAGGTGTTGCCGAGGATGATCTGGCTGCCGACGGCCAGCAGTTCCTCCGCAGTCATGGCTTTCACGCTGCCGTAGGTACCGACCGGCATGAACGCCGGCGTATCGACGACCCCGCGCGCAAAGCTCAGCCGGCCGCGCCGTGCGGCGCCGTCGGTGGCGGTGAGCTCAAACTTCATCGGCGCCGTCCCCGGAAGCAACTGCGTGGCGCATCGGTACGTTCCGCCACGGCAGACTCATGACAACGCGGCGCTGTTGGCCGGCGATGCTGCCGAGCGCGCCACAAACATCGCGTCACCGTAGCTGAAGAAGCGGTAACGCCGCTCGACGGCATGCCGGTAGGCTCGCATGATCCGGCCGTGGCCTGCGAACGCCGCGACGAGCATGAGCAGCGACGACTCCGGAAGGTGGAAGTTCGTGATAAGCGCATCGACGACGCGAAAGCGGAATCCCGGGTAGATGAAGAGCTGCGATTCGCCTTCGAAGGGCGCGAGCCGCCCGTCGCACGCTGCGGTCTCGAGCGCGCGCACCGTGGTCGTGCCGACCGCGACGACCCGGCCGCCGGCCGCCTTCGCGCTCTCGACCCGCTCGCAGAGGCTCGCAGGGACCTTGAGCCACTCCGCGTGCAGCTCATGCTCCTCGATGCGCCGCGCGCGCACGGGCGCGAACGTGCCCGCGCCGACGTGCAGCGTCAGCTTCGCCCGCCCGATGCCCTTGCGGGCGAGTGCGTCGAGCAGGCCGCGGTCGAAGTGCAATCCGGCCGTCGGCGCGGCCACCGCACCGGGCACCTCGGCGTAAACGGTCTGGTAGCGGTCACGGTCGGCGGCGACGGCGGCGCGATCGATATACGGGGGCAACGGCACCTCGCCATGGCGATCCAGGTAGGGCGCAAGCGGACGATCGAAGCGGACCTCGAACATGCTGCCGTGACGCTGCTCCACCACGAGTGACGCCCCTCCAGGCAACGAGATTTCCGTCCCCGGACGCGGACTCCTGCTGGCCCTGATCTGCACGCGGGCGCAATGCTCGCCCGTGATGCGCTCGAGCAATAGCTCGACGCGTCCGCCGCTCGATTTGCGGCCGAAGAGCCGGGCCGGCAGCACGCGGGTATCGTTGAAAACGAGCAGGTCGGAAGGATTCAGGAAGTCGATGAGGTCGGTGAACGCCGCGTCCTCGACCGCGTCCTCACGGACCACGAGCAGGCGGCTTGCGGAGCGCACTTCGAGCGGGCCCTGTGCGATGAGCTCGGCCGGCAGGTCGTAGTGGAAGTCCGCGCGATCCATGGTCGCGCGATTCTAAGGTCAGTCGGATTCCGGCGCGAGAGCGGGGGCGGGACGGACTCTCCGCTACCTCGGCTGTCGGGAGCTCACGCGGCGCCGAGGCGCCAGCGATCCTACTGGGTGGTCCCCTCGCCTCCGGCCACGGCACCGCCGACGCTCTGGCGCTCTCGCAGGAACTCCTGCGACTCCTGCTGGGCCGCTTCGATCTCTGCCCGCGTTCGGCAGACTCGGGTCGCGAAGTGCGATCCGGTTCTTACCTCGCGACGGCAGATCACGTCGTCGGGCGAATCTGCCGATTCCGGTACCGCAACTTCCCGAAGCTGCGCGATCTCCGCTGACGGCTGCGCATCGCCGTCCGGCGCGACGCCCGACGACAAACCCGGCGCGGCAGCCGGCCCACCGCTCGATCCGGTTCCTGCGCATGCCGCAACGATCATCCAAAGACCTGACAGCGCCACGATTCTCATCAAATTCATGAGACCCCCCTCTCCGCAAGACAACGCGTCTGACGTGAACATCTTCCGACGTGCGTATTCTAACCGCGACGTTGGTACTTGCGCTTCGAGGAACTGCACCTCGTGCAGTACGGCCAATCGGAATCGTCCTGTCGCTGCCCGCGCCTGGGGAACTGCGACCCGGCAGTCGATGGCACGGCTTTCGTCACTGTTGCTGCCCGTGCCCGAGATCCTGCGCCAAAGGTATTTGCGGCTGCAAAAAATCCGCTCTCATCCGCCCGCACAAGCGATCGGTTTCGTCAATTTTGGCTCGATACTGTCCTCGATCGATCGATCGACCGAAGGGACTGCGAAAGCGAGTTGTCGCTTTCGCGACTTCCTACGGCGCTCGCTCCTGGGGGAACTCCACCTCCAGAGTCTCGCGGCGCTGACTTCGCATTATCTGAAGTTCCAGCGTTTCGCCGCTTTCGAAGCTCGCAAGAATGCGCCTCGCGTGCCCGGTATCATTCGGCGTTCTGCCGCCGATCTGAAGGATCACGTCGCCGTCCATGAGCACCTGCAATGCGTCGTCCGACGGTGCGCCGATCACGAGGATGCCTGTTTCGGTACCGAAGTAGGCGCCAAGTTCGGGAGTCAGCTCAACGATCTCCAGATCGATCCGGCGACCCCGGAACGATCGGAAGCGGTCGCCGATACCGTCGCGCACCCGGCGCAGGTCGTCCAGAGCGAAGCCCCGGTCTGCGAACGCGCTGCGGCTTGTGATGGCTCGTGCCGAACCTGCCACGATCTCGATCTCCTCTTCGTCGCCGTCTCGCACGATCGTGAGCACGACCGGTTCACCGGGGGCAACACTGCGCATCGCCTCGGCAACGAGCAGGTTGGCCGGCGAATCGCCCTCGAGTTCAGCGCCGTCGAGCGCCACGATGATGTCTCCGGTCGCCACGCCGCTGTCGTCCGCCGGGCTGTCAGGGATCACGGCGACGACCCGGGCGCCGTCCTCGTCGTCGGCGACATTGACGCCGAGCACCGCAGGATTGGTGACGATTCTGAAGCTTCTCGCTGCCGCTCCGCCCACCTCGGCAGAGAGGCGAGCCACCTCGCGTGCGGCTTCCTCGAGCGCCTCGCGAGCCTCTTCGAGCTCCGCTCGGGCAGCCTCGAGTTCCGGCTCGGCCTCGGGTGTCTGCGCACCGAGCGGTGCCGCGGTCGCGGCCATGACCGCCGCTGCGACAAGGGACAAATATGTGTGTTTCGTCATGATGTCAGCTCCTGAAGTCTGGTCTGCTTGAATTCAGATGCGCAAAGCGGCGTTCGAGTTCCCATGGCGCTCCGGCACTCGCAGCGGCCACGCGGCAAAACGTGCACAAAACGGGTACGGCCTTGTTCGTCCGCACACAGTTTAGCCACTTCAGGGTGGTGGTAAGCTACGCAATCCTCCCGGGCCGGGATGGCGGAATTGGTAGACGCGCCGGACTCAAAATCCGGTTCTGGCAACAGAGTGAGAGTTCAAATCTCTCTCCCGGCACCACACTCACATGTTTCCCAGCACGCCCAGCCGCCACAGACCGTCTTAAATACTAATAAATTCATCTGTTTGCAATAACGCACGTCTTGACGTCCCGGCCACGGCTGCGCTCACTTTGTTTCCGAGCGCTGTGCAAGATGAACCGCCCCACTTTCCGGAGGCTCCAAACCTTGGAGCTAGGGCGTATCGCCAAAGCAGCCAGCGAATCACAAGTTTCCGTTCTCAAAGAAGTTGCGAAACCAAACAAACGCGCTTTGTAACCACGCCGCGAGTCAAGGGATATCCACGACAATGCGGATCGGCTTGCAAGCCGGGCCCGGCACAACTCGCAGGCAGGGTAACCCCTCATTGGCGAACCTGTAGCGTGCCCGATCGAACGCCGCTATTATGTGACTATCTGCATGACCATATGAGGTTGTCATGGACACAGTGAATCTTGCCCAAGCCAAAGCCCGCCTCAGCGAACTTCTGGACAAGGTGGAGGCGGGGCAGGAGTTGGTCATTACCCGCCGCGGCAAGGCCGTGGCGCATCTGTCCCCCGCCATCGGCCCCAAGAAGCCGCTGCCGCTCGAAGAGCTGGCTGGGTTCCGGGCATCCATGCCGCCGTTGCGGCGGCCTGCCGCCGAGTTGCTGCGCGAGGCACGCGACGAAGGGCTCTGAGGCCGGCGACTTGCCCGAATGCTCTATTTCGATACCAGTTTCCTCGCGCCCCTAATCCTTCCCGAGGCCACCAGCGAACCGATCGCGGGCTTTTTCGACGCCCTGCCGCCCGAAGATCTCGCCGTCAGCCATTGGACCCGCGTCGAGTTCGCCTCGCTGCTCTCCCGTGAAGTTCGCATGGGCTACTTGGACCCTGCGTCGGCGCACGAGGCAGGTTCGCGATTCGAAGCCATGGTCCGCGAGTCCTTTATCGTGATCTTGCCGAATCCTGACGACTTCGATCGGGCACGAGACTGCCTCAACCGCTTCGAGACCGGATTGCGGGCCGCTGATGCGCTGCACCTCGCCATCGCGTGGAACCGCGGCTCGCAGGTCATCTACAGCCTGGACAAGCGGATGATCGCCGCGGGAAAGAAGCTGGGGCTAACGACAACTGCCGGAACCGTCCCGGGATATGACGATTGATGGCACCAACGAGCGAAAATCCACCCATTCGTGACGGACAGATCCTCATCTGCCCTCTATTGACCGTT
>JAQAJI010000027.1 GCA_028278665.1 Candidatus Rariloculus versatilis | reverse complement strand
ACCCGGCCGCGCACTGATCACCGGCAATTGCAAATACATCGGCTCGATAGTCATGCAGCTGTTTCGCGGAATGGCGGCGCGCGCGCCGTACTTCGTCAACGGTTCGGCGAAAAACCTCCGCGAGCTCATCGACTTCTACGATCGGCGCTTCAACATTCGCTACTCGGAGCAGGAGAAGATCGATCTGGAGAACTTCCTGAGCACGCTATGAAGAGCCCCGCGACATGAATCGACGCGCAATCATGACATCTGTGTTGCTCATCGCCGCCACCGCGACAGCCGAAACTCCGCCCGCGTCGCAACGCAATTTCGTGAGTTGCCCGATCGTGCGTGACACGGCGACCGTTCCGTGCTGGCTATCGGAGTATGAAGGCGAGCTGTACTACCTTGGCATCCAGACCGACGTCAGTGCGGATTTCGACCCGCCGTTTCTCGGTCACAACGTACTTGTCGAGGGCACGATCAGCGATCAGGAGCGCATCTGCGGCGGCATCGTGCTCGATCCGGTCAGGATCTCGCCGATGCTGGATTTTGACTCGCGCTGTAACACGATTCTGCCAGCCGAGGATCGCTACACCGTGCCGTTCGCGCCAAGGCCGCCGGGCCCGAGCGGCGGGCGTCTTGCATTCCAGCGGCCAACGCCCGAACCAGAGGTACTTCAGCCGCCATACGCAGCGCCGGAATTCGAGCTTTTCTACGATTTCGGCATGCTGATAATGGGCCGGCACGCGGGGACGCTGGCGCAGGTCCTCGATTACGCGACAAAGACCGGGGCGCGTACGATCGAGGTGACCGCTTCGAGCGGCGCGACCTTGCTGTCCGACGGTACCAACATGGCCGAAGACATTTCGCTCGCGCCCAAGCGTGCGAATGAAGTGGCTCGATTGCTTCAGACGGGCGGACTTGCCGATCGCCGCTTCGAGATCGAAACGGCGTCAGAACAGGAAAGCCCTGATGGCGTCGACGACTGGCGCTCACGACGGACACTGATTCGAGTGGCGCCCTGACTCATGGCATCGGCGACGGCGGTCACGGCGCGACGGCGCAGCAGGAAACAGGTCGGTGCGGCCAGCGTAGCCGACTGGATTCGCGAGCGCATACGGCTCGGTCGCCTGGTGCCGGGACAGCGACTGGTCGAGGCCGACATCATCGAACAGACCGGCGCCAGTCGCAGCAAAGTCAGAGAGGCTCTGCGGCGACTTGAGGCAGAGCATCTCGTCACTATCGAAGAGTACCGCGGCGCGTCTGTAAAAAAGATCGGCACGGGGGAAATCGTCCAGATCTACCGTGCGCGCATGGCGCTCGAAGGACTCGCGGCGGCAGAGTTTGCCCAGTCCGATGCGCCCAGGCTCAAGACGCGGCTACTGAAAATTCAACACGCCATGAATAATTGGCGCGATGAAGGTGGTCAGCAGCGCTTCGCCGAACTCAACAGCGAGTGGCACAAACTGATCATCGAAGGGTCCGGTAATGCCTACGTGGCGCAGTTCGTCGCGAGGCTATCGGTGCCAACGTACCGACTGCTCCTTGCGGGCTTCTATGGGGATCAGCGCATCGACGCTGCGAACGCCGATCACCGGAAAATTACTGCTGCGATCGTCGAGGGTCGCGCAACAGACGCGGAAGCCGCAATGCGCCAGCACATTAGCGACGGCCTTGCAGCCGTATCGGAACTCGCCACGCAACTCATGGACTGACCGGGCCTGACAAGATGAAAAGCTATCACGAGCCAGGCAGAGCGCAGTTGCGTTTGGTCATTCTCGTTGCGCTGCTCACAGCAACGCCAGGGTTGGCTGACGCAGAGTTCCTCGGAGACCCGTCCGGGTCAGGTCCGTTTCCGGCGATCGCCGAGTTACGGCCAGATCTGCCAGGTCACACGATCTACCGTCCCGTCAGCTTGCCCGCTCAGGCATTTCCGCTGTTCGTCTGGGGCAATGGCGGCTGTCGCGACAATGGCCTGGCCTACGGAGCATTTCTGCGGCAGATCGCATCGCACGGCTACTTCGTCGTTTCCGTCGGCGTGCCGCGCGCGGAGCGTCCTTTTGACCCCGATCCACCGCCGCCGACGCCAGCACCGACAGCCGCCACGATTACGCCCGATGAAACGCAGGCAGAACAACTGACCGAAGCGATCGACTGGGCGACCGGCGAAAACTCTCGTTCGGCCAGCGAGTTTTTTGGTCGCATCGACACGACACGAGTGGCCGTCGGCGGTCATAGCTGCGGCGGTTTGCAGGCGCTCGCCGTGTCGGGCGATGCTCGAATCGATACGACGCTCGTGCTGGCCAGCGGAATTTATGTTCGCCCTGGCGAGGGTCGCAGCGGTGTGCAGATCGACAAGTCGCAGCTTGAGCGCCTGCACGGCCCTGCGCTTTATCTCAGCGGCGGACCTGAAGACATCGCGCATCCAAATGCAGCGGATGATGTGGCTCGCATCGACCACGTGCCGGTCTTTTTCGGTGCGTTGCCTGTCGGGCATGGCGGCACGTTCTGGCGCGAGCGCGATGGCGGCGAATGGGCTCGTGTCAGTGCCCGGTGGCTGGACTGGCAGCTCAAGGCCGACGCCGACGCGAGCTGGGATTTCGCCGGTCCGCAATGCAGATTGTGCACCGATGATCGCTGGGACGTCGTACAGAAACACCTGCCGGAACCGGTTGGTCCGTTTCGGCAGTCGCTATACGTACCGGTGCGCGACGGCACGCGTCTGGCAATGAATGTATACCGTCCCGCGCGCGACGGCGTGCCGCTCGCCGAGCCGCAGCCCGTTGTGTTTTCGTTTACGTCCTACCGTGCACGTTACCGCGACGACGCCGGTCGGCTGATCGAGTTGCGGCAGATTTCGCGCGCTGACGAACAGACCCTGTTTGATTCCGGTTACGTCATCGCCGTGGCCGATGTACGCGGCAAGGGCGCATCCTTTGGCTCAAGACGCGGATTCCAGGATCGTACCGAAGCACTCGACGGTTACGACCTCGTTCAATGGCTCAGCCGGCAGCCTTGGTCCGACGGCAACAATCATACCGGCCGGCCATCAACTGCGACTCGTCGTAACAGGCGCAGACCCACGCCAACGCAATCTCGAAGCGATTCGTCGCGAACCGGCACCACGCATTGCGCTGACGCTTGGCGGCTCGGACGGTGCGCGGATCGATCTTCCGCTGCAGCGTCGCACACCCGCTCGCGCGGCGGCGCAGATTGCCAGCAGTTCGGCACGCTGGAACGTAGTCGACAATATTGTTGACAAAACACGTTAATCAAATGTACAGACGCTCTCACGGCGTTGTGATGATCGTGCTGACTGACGAGACTGTTTTCGACGCAGCAAATCCCAATCACTGGCCGTCCAGCATCGCGCTGCCTGGCTACAACCGCGTCGGACCGGAAACAGCCTCGGAATGTCCCGCACAATGCTGGCATAGGCAGCCCTCCGTCTGGATGGACACATGAATCTCTCGCTGCTGCGAACCGTGCTGATATGGATTGCCGGTGGCGCGCTGCTCATCGCCATGGTCGTCGATACGTTCGCCATGTTGGGTCGCGCGCTGCAGATTCCGCTGATCGGTTCAATAGAAATCGTTCAGGCAGTCGTTCTGTTTGCAGCGTGCGGCGGGTTGATCATCGCGACGCTCGATCATGCGCACGCGCGTGTCCGCCTCGTGCTCGATCGGTTGCCATCACGATGGCGCAGGCGGTTCGAAACTCTGTATGCCGTCGCTGCGGCCTTGCTTTTTGCTGCGCTGCTGGCAGGCAGCCTGTGGATCACCGCGGATCTCTGGAGCGGTTTCGAGGAAAGTGAGATTCTGCGTATTCCTTATCGGCCACTGCGCCTCGCAGTCGTGCTCCCGCTGATCGTGCTGCTGGCGCTGGCATTGTTGCGACCGAGAGCCCGGGAGTCGCGTTGAGCGCGCAGCCGCTGACCGGGTTACTCGGCGTCGACGCACTGCTGGCGCTGCTGCTCAGCGGCATGCCAATCGGCATCGCGCTCGGGCTCGTTGGTCTGGCCGGTCTTGCGTTGACGCTCGGGCTCGAGCCGGCACTCATCAAGTCGGGCGTGCTCGTGTTCGAAACGATGACCCGCTACGAACTTGGCACGCTGCCGTTGTTCATGTTGATGGCGCACCTGTGTTTCGTCGCGAAAGCAAGCCGTGACTTTTTCGACCTGGCGTCGAGTTTGTTCGGACATCGTCGCGGCGGGCTGGCGATCGCGTCGGTCGCCGGCTGTGCAGGATTCGGGTCCATCAACGGATCGAGTCTGGCAACTACCGCAACGATGGGTCTGGTCGCTGTACCGGAAATGCGCGAGCGCGGTTACGCCGATACCATGGCGACCGGCAGCGTTGCCGCCGGCGGCACGCTGGGGCAGATGATTCCACCGTCGGGGGCGCTGATCGTATTCGGCATCATCGCCGAGCAATCGATCGGCGCGCTGTTCACGGCAGCGATCGTACCTGGCCTGACCCAGATGCTCAGCTACTTTCTCGTTATCGCGCTCTGGGTCGGCTTGCGCCCCGAGGCTGCTCCGCAGCTCGCGCGTTCGTCGTGGTCCGAGCGTCGCGCTGCCCTGCGCCGAGTCATCGACATCGGCCTGCTCGTCATGACCGTCACCGGCGGCATTGTCCTGGGCTGGGTCACGCCGTCGGAAGCCGCAGCGCTCGGCGCCGCCGGTGCACTCGTCGTTTGTGTGCTGCGCGGCCGTATGAGCGGTCGGGCACTGCGCGGCGCACTCGAAGACACACTGCGAACCAGCGGTCTGATCTACCTTGTGGTCATCGGTGCGCTGATATTCGCTGCGTTTATCAGTGTCACCGGACTGACGGATGCAATCGGGGCGACGATCGGCGGTCTTGGCTTCGGCCCGGTCGGCACGATGCTGCTGGTGGCCGTATTTCTATTGTTGATCGGTTCCGTGCTGGACGGCCTTGCGCTGATGTTACTGACAACGCCGATTCTGTTGCCGCTCGTTGCGGATCTCGGCCTGTCGGCGATCTGGTTCGGCGTGTTTCTCGTGCGTGCGATGGAGATCGGTTTCGTGCATCCGCCGATCGGCCTGAATCTCTACGTGATTCAGGGGGTCGCTCCGGAAGTATCGCTCGGCCGTATCTTCAAGGGCGTCCTGCCGTTTCTCGCCGCAGACCTGCTGCATCTTGTGCTGCTCGTCGTGTTTCCCGTAATCGTGCTTGGGCTGCCGCAGTGGCTGGGACGATGAATCAGGCTGTAGTCACTTCGGTCGTCGAGCGTATTCTCGATGATCCACTCGCGGCCCTCGCCGACGGCGGCATTGGCTTTGTCGGACCCGATGTGCCGGTCGAGGTGCTGCTTGCCTCCGGTCGAGCGTTCGGGCATCTGCCCTGGACGGCAGGTAGCCCTACGCGTTGGGCGGATCGCTGGCTCGAGTCGAGTTTCCCGTTCTGGACGCGTTCGATTCTCGAGCAGTGGCATGCGGGCGCCTTCGACGGTCTTTCGTCGGTCGTTTTTTCTCGTGCTGCTGACGCGAGTCAGCGGCTCTATTACTACGTCACCGAGTTGCAGCGACGCGACCTGTTGAATGGCCCGGAACCGGTAATATTCGACGTCGCACACGTGCGACGCGAATTGAGCGTCAAGCACACGGCAGCAGCGATCCTGAAGCTCTGTAGCGCGCTCGGCGTTGCACCCGCCGAGCTGAATGGAGCGATCGGGCAGGCCAATGCGCTGCGCCGGACACTCGCCGGAATCGAGGCGAATCGTAGCAGCGACGGTCCATGGCATGAGCGCGTTGGCCGTGCGGTCTTGTGGAGCAATCCCGTGCAATGGCTCGACACAAGCCTCATTCCGACAAGCACCGCGAGCTGGCCGCGCGTGCTGCTCGCAGGCAGCGTACCGCCCGACGACCGGATTCATCGCGCAGTCGAAGCCGCCGGCGCGAGCGTTGTAGCCGAAGCGCACATGCACGGGTCGGGCCGACTGGGTCCGGAAATCGTCATCGATGCCGAGCGCCCGGCGCTCGCGCTCGCACGGCAGCTGCAACTGGCATCGATGGGTCCGCGAGCGATGATCGATCACGGCGAATGGATCGTTGAACGAGCGCGCGCCGCACGTGCAGCAGCGGTGATTATCTGGCTCACGCGCGAGGACGCAGCGCTCGCGTGGCATGTTCCATCGCAAAGCGGGGCTCTGGCTGCCGCCGGTATCGGAAGGCTCGTGCTGCCGGCGGCGCACTGGCAGTTCAATGATCAGAGCCCCGATCGTCTCGTCGAATTCCTGACGGACGACGTTGATGCGACCAATTGAAGGAACGGTCGTGATGGCATTGGATGCAGTGGCTGACCGCCCGCTATGCCGCTTTCTCGAGTCGCTTGGCGCCGAGATCCGGCGCGGCCAGATCGACGAGCCGGCCGTCGCAGGCGCAGATTTTCTGGTTGAAAACCTTGGTCTTGAGCGGCTGTACGATGTCGGTACGACGCGGGCGCAACTCGATGCGTGGAATCCGGCGCTGATACATGTGTCTGTCACCCACTTTGGAAGCGGTGGCACGCGGTCGCGATGGCGCGGCAGCGAGCTCGTTTCGTCCGCCATGGGCGGCACGCTGCGCCTGACGGGGCAGCCGAATCGGCGGCCGGTCAAGGAAGCGCTCGACGCGTGCACGTTTCATGCTGAGATGGTCGCGGCGGCGGGTGCAATGGCTGCCTACTACTCGCGCCTGAAATCCGGTCGCGGTCAGCATGTCGACGTATCGATCCAGGAAGTCGCGTTCAGTCGCAACATCAGCGGCGTGCTCGCATGGCAATTCGATCGACGCAAGCTGCACCGCGCAGGCGGAGCCCTGAATTACGGCAAGGTTGCTGTGAAGTGTATCTGGCAGCTCGCGGACGGCTGGTGTTTTCACAGCCTGATGACGGGCCGTTTCGGTGCGCCTGCCAACCAGGCGCTCTCGGACTGGATCGACGCGACGAGCCTCGACAATCCGCTGCGCAACGTCGACTGGCAGCGTTACAACCGCTCGACTCTGGATGCCGCAACGCGTGCCAAGTGGGAAAAGGCAATCGCTGCATTTTTTCTGTCCCGCACCCGCGAGGAGATTCGCGTGGAAGGCCGGCAGCGCGGCATCAACGCCTGCGTCGTCGAAGAGCCGGCCGATGTGCTGGCCGACGCGCACCTGGAGGCCCGCGGATTCTGGACGCAGGAGAAGGGGTGCAAACTGCCCGGTCACTTCGCGGTGCTGACGCCAGCGTCGACGCCCTCGGGCGGTGCGGATACACCTGCCGCAGCACTTCGATCGGGTCCGCTCGGAGGTATTCGAGTGCTCGATTTCTCATGGGCACTGGTGGGTTCGATTACGACCAAGATCCTCGGCGACCTCGGCGCTGACGTGATCAAGATCGAAAGCCGCAATCGTCCTTGTCTGTCGCGGCTGGACGTGCAGGTCGCGGCATCGCGCCCGGACGAGCTCGATGACAAGCCCTGGTTTGCGCATCTGAACACGTCGAAACGCAGTCTCGCGCTCGATCTGAAGCATGCAGAAGCAATGGCGGTGATCGAGCCGTTGCTCGCATGGGCCGATATCGTTGTCGAGAACTTTTCACCCGGGACGATGGACAAGCTCGGTCTCGGTTACGCGACCATCGGGTCGCGACATCCCGGAATCGTGATGGCGTCCGGCAGCGTGTTTGGTCAGACCGGCCCGCTGGCAGCCGAGTGGGGGGTCGACGGCACGGGCGGCGCGCTGTCGGGCCGCACCTTGCTGACCGGATGGCCGGACCGGGATCCCGTGATTCCCGGAGCAGTGCCTTATGGCGACGTGATCGTGCCGTACGTGATGGCTGCCTGTGTGATTGCGGGACTTGCCTGCCAACGCAAACATGGCCGTGGTTGCCATATCGATGCGTCGATGTACGAAATCTGCGTGCAACAGATGACGGCTGCCATTCGCGCGGCACAGACAGGGTCGCTGCCACAACGACTGGGAAATTCCGATCCGAACGTGTTGCATCAGGACGTCTATCCCGCGCGCGGTGAGGATCGCTGGGTTGCGATCAGTTTGTTCGATGAAGCGGATAGCGCACGCCTGAGTGAATTGACCGGTGGTCGGCCGGTCGAAGAGTGGACTGGCGAACACGACAATCATCAGCTCGCTGCACTGCTGCAACGCGAAGGCATCGCAGCAGGCGTCGTGCAGGATATCGAGGACATGATCGAGAAGGACGTGTCACTCAGCGAGCGGGGCGCGCTCGTCGACCTGCCCCACCCGAATCTGGGCAACTTCGGCCATGTCCGTACGCCGATCGGGTTCTCCAATGACGTCGTTTCGCCGTACCGGGCCCCTGCAATCGGCGAACACACGCAGGAGCTTGTCGTCGACATCGCCGGCACCAGCGCCGCGGCGTACTCGGAGCTGGCGGCCAAAGGAGTGTTGAATTGAGCGGCCTCGAATGTACAGATGCAGCCAAGGCCTACCAAAAGGCGTTTGGCGCAGAGCTGCGCGAGCGCGTCGTCGGGAGAGGCGAGCCGTTTGCCGTTGCACAGGCAGACACCCCGCACGAGATCTTTCATGCGATGGATATTCCCGTCGTCTCCAATCAATGGTGGTCTGCCTATATCTCGGCAAAGCGATTGTCATCGCGCTACCTCGATCTGCTCGATGAGATCGGCTTTCCCCCGAATCGCTGCAGCTATTGCTCACTCGGTCTGGCTTGCTCGCTCGCCAACGATCCGGCGACTGCGCCCTGGGGCGGTCTTCCGAAACCTGCGGTGCTCGTCGCGCGATTGACCTGCGACTGCATCCAGCAGGTTTTTGCTGAGTGGGCGAAAGTGCTCGAATCGGAGTTCTTGCCAATGGAAGCACCAGCCTGGACGCAGACGCTGCCGGAGGGGTTCAGGCACTCGCATGACCGCTGGGAGGAGGTCTACCAGGCCGATCGAATCGCATTGCTTGCAGCGGAGATGCGTGAGCTCATCGCACTGCTGGAACGCAAGACGGATCGGCGCTTCGAGCCTCAGCGGCTCGCCGGACTCATGCAACGCATAAACGAGCAGGAAGAATATCTGGCGCAGGCGGCGGAGCTTGCCGGGGCAGCGCGACCGTGTCCCGTTTCGATCCTGGAGCAGATGACCAACACGATGATCCCGCAATGGCATCGCGGCTCGGACTGGGCAGTAAGTCATGCCCGCCGTTTTCGCGACGAGGTGCTAGACCGGGCGCAGGCCGGTGTCGGAGTCGCGCAGAACGAGCGGCTCAGACTGATGTGGATTGGCGCCGGGCTCTGGCACGACACGTCCTTTTATACGATGCTCGAGGAGCGGCTCGGCGCCGTCTTCGTCTGGTCGATGTATCTGCCATTCGCAGGCGCGCAGTACATTCGTCAGCTCAAGGGCCGTTCACTCGAAGCGCTGGCAAGCCGAATTTGTTCGATGAACGAAGTGCTGCATCTGCCACCGTGGATGAACGAATGGATCGTCAGTGAGGCCAGGCGTTGCGGCATCGACGCGGCCGTCGTGCTCGTGCCGCCGGACAATCGGCTGTCGCAGTCCGGCACATTGCTGACCGGGCAGGAGCTGGACGCTGCCGGAGTCCCGGTGCTGAGGCTGAGTGCCGATATGGTCGATGCGAAAAACTGGAATCGCGATGCTTCAGTCGAACATGTCGCGACGTTCCTGCGCCGGGAGGTCATGAAATGCGAACGCTTGCGCTGACATTGCTGCTATTGGCCGCTTGTTCGCAGGCGCCGGAGGATCCGGGCACCGTCGAACTGACTTACGCGACGCCATACAGTCCCGGGCATCCTTTCAGCCTTGCCGATCAGCGCTGGATAGCGTTCGTCGAAGAGCGATCGGAAGGTACGCTACGCATACGGCCGAGCTGGTCCGGAGCGCTGATGTCGTCGGAACACTCGCTTATCGAGCTGCGACATGGCGTCGTCGACATAGGGCTCATAACACCGATCTACGTGAAAGGCGGAGCGCATCTGATTCGTATCCAATCGGGTTTCTACAGCGGCGCGCGAACGATCGAAGCGCAGGTTGCGCTATACCGCTGCCTCGAGGCCAGGCATCCGCAATTCGAGCGGGAACTCGACGGACTCAAGGTGCTGGCCGTGCAGGGCGGCAATCTGCCCGGGATCGTCTCGCGCGATCGGTCGATTGAAACGCTGGCCGAGTTGCGCGGAATGCGTATTCGAGCTCCGACAGAGCTACTGAACGTGCTGCGCGAACTCGGCGCCGATCCGGTCAACATGCCGATGAGCGAAGTTTATTCCGCACTCGCAAAAGGCATCATCGACGGGGTCGTCGCACCGACCGATACCTTCAACGCGCTGCATCTTGCGGAAGTCGCCTCGTACTACACGCGCATGGCAGTGCCGCGTGGCGCCTATCCGGCGCGCGCTATCGGAACGGAATCCTGGGAGCGATTGTCCTCGCAGCATCGCGCCGTCCTGGAGGCCTCGATTCCCGTCTGGGAGGCGGCGCTCGCACAGGAGAACATCGCGGCGCTCGAAGTGGGCTGGCAGGTCGCGCAGGATGAGGGCGTCATCGAATCCGTGCTGGGCGACGAGGATCAGGCTGCGTTCGATGCGCTCTACGCACGCGACGCTGAGCGCAATGCCGCGCTGCTCGAGCGCTATGGCATAGATGGCGTCAGCGTGCTTGCGACTGCGCGAGCAAGTATCGGCAGCGACGGCACCGTGCGGTGCAGGGGCGGTGGCTGATGCGACGCGTACTCGAAGGCATCCGTGTCGCAGATTTCAGTCACGTCATGGCGGGCCCGTACGCAACTCATCTCCTGCGACTGCTCGGGGCACAAGTCATCAAGGTTGAGATGCCGGGAGGTGGCGACGCGATGCGCTACTACGGCGCGGATCGGCGCTACGACGGTATGGCGCCCGCTTTCATCGGGGTGAACGCGGGAAAAAAGTCAGTCGAGCTCGATCTCAAGCAGGAACGTGATCTCGTGACTGCGTATGAATTGATTCGTCGCTGCGATGTTCTTGTCGAGAACTTCCGTCCAGGCGTTATGGCGCGTCTCGGGCTCGACCATGAGCGGGCGAAGGAACTGAATCCCGACCTGATCTACTGTTCCGTATCGGGTTACGGTCAGAGTGGTCCGCGGCGCGACTGGCCGGCGATCGACAACATTGTACAGGCGACGAGCGGCATGATGAGCCTCGGCGGCGGTCCGCAAGGCTCACCATTGCGCGTCGGCTTCCCCGTCGTCGATACGCTGACGGGCCAGACGGCGGCGTTTGCGATTCTTGGATCGCTGTTTCGTCGCGAACGGGAAGGCGGTGGCGAGTATCTGGACGTTGCGATGTTCGATGCAACCATCGCGTTCATGACTTCTGCCGTGGTCCCCTGGCTCGTGACGGGGCAGGCGCTGGAGCGTACAGGAAACACCGGTTACAGCGGTCAGCCCACTTCGGCCGTCTTCGTTGCGCGCGACGGACACTACGTTTCACTCGGTGTCGTTCAGCAGGAGCAGTTTGAGCTGCTCGCGAAAATCCTCGACCGACGAAAATGGCTCGAAGACGCGCGATTTGCGGATCCCGATGCCAGACGTAGCAACGCAGAGCTGATGCAGCACGAACTGTCGGCAGTGCTGCGCACGCGCGATGCCGCAGACTGGGAAGTCCAGCTCAGCGCGGCCGGCATACCGTGCGGCATGGTGCGCAGCATCAGTGAGGCCATGTCATTGCCCTCGCTCGATGCGCGCTCTTTGCGTCTGCCGATACGCATTGCCGGCCTGCCCGACAGTGAGCAGGTCTCGATACTCGGCCTCGGCATTCTCGGATCGCACGATGATGGAGCGGACCTTGAACCCCCGCCGCGCCTGGGTGAGCACACCGAAGAGATTCTTTCCTGGCTCGACCGATCCTGAGTTTGTGTCTGTTTGCGTTGCTATTGCCTGCCGGACTTGCCGACGCGCAGCCGATAGACCTGCGCCTGTCCGTGGAAACGCCACCGGGCCCTTGGGTTGGCCCGTGTGGTCCATCGCAGACTGTCTAATATCTGTGCGCCAGATGCCATGCTGACTTCTGCGTGATGTCCAAATCCTTATGACGACGTGTCCCTTGCCCGTTGGCGACGGCCGAAGCGTGTCAGCACGGAGGCGTCGCGCTATGGGGACTCGCCGTTGTACTCGGCGTCGGTCACCGGCTCGAGAAACTCGATGCCGCCGCCGAGCGGCACGACGCCCAACTGCATGAGCGGTTCGTCGGGTGTCGATCCGTGCCAGTGCTCGACGCCTGGCGGGGTGTAGTCAATCTCGCCGGGACCGAGTTCGCGCATCGGTCCGCCGCGCTGCTGCGTGCGGGCGCGGCCTTCCTGGACGAACAGGATGAATCCGCCCTCGTGGCTGTGCCAGTAGGTCCTGTTGTTGGGCTCGAACCGCCGGAGCCCCGCGATGAAATCGGATTCGACACTGACCGAGCCGCCGACACGGGCGAGCCGCGCCGTCTCTTCGTCTGCGTCGTCCTGTGCCTGAACGGCCACGATTCCGCCGGCCCCGAGACCGAGCAGAACGGCCGTCGCCGCGACGACTCTCAATGGCGTGCTCTGGCGCGAGCCCTGTTCAGCATTCATCGTACCTCCTTGCAATTGCGGAATTCGTTCAACCAAGCAACTCCAGCAGCGCGTCGGCCACGGCATCAGGCCGATGTGCGGGCAGATCGTGCCCGGCGCCGTCGACGATGCGGCGCGCGACAAGGTCCGTGAACCTCGCCTGATCGCCCGACGGATCCGGCGACGGCGTGCCGCCGAGGCCGCTCGCGCCCGGATGCAGCACGATTGCCGGCACGGGGACGGGTGGCCGCTCTGCGAGTCGGCGCTCGACATCGAGAAAACGTTCTTCGCCGGGCGCATTCAGGAGCCGGTGTCGATAGGAATGAACGACGACCTCGACGAAATCCGGGTTGTCGAACGACGGCGCCGAACGCGCGTAAGCCTCGTCGGAGTAGGTCCATTGCGGCGACCAGGTGTCCCACAGATAGCGGATGATGTCGTGGCGGTCGGCCTCGAGCGCCGCCCTGCCGCGTTCCGTGTTGAAGTACCACATGTACCAGAATCGCGCAGCGATCCTCGCAGGCATCGAATTGCCGGGCGTGACGGTGTTCTGCACGGAATAACCGCCGATCGCGACCTGGCCGATGATGCGCGCAGGCTCAAGAATCGAGGCGATGCAGGCGGCGCGGTTGCCCCAGTCGAAGCCCGCCGTCGCGAACTGTTCGATGCCGAGGGCGTCGGCGAAATCGATGACGTCCCGCGCGATGGCGGCCTGTTCGGCCATGCGCGACGCCGACGGGTCGCGGAACCGGGTCGTCCCGTAACCGCGCAGATACGGCACGAGCACGCGGTGCCCGGCATCGGCAAGCGGCGCGACGACGCCGTCGAACGACCGGATGTCGTAGGGAAAGCCGTGCAGCAGGATAACCGCCGTGCCGCCGGGAGGTCCGTGCTCCTCGTAGCCGATGTCGAGCACGGCCGTTGCGACAGAGCGCGGATTCGGACCCGCCGCCTCGGCGTCAGAGCGCCCATTCGTTCCTTCGGCCAACTGCGCCATCGATTGCGTCACGGCGCCGGCCGCCGCGGTCGCGACGCTCGCGGCGCTTGCGGTCTCCAGAAACTCTCGCCGTGTCGGCGTCACAGCCGCTCCTCCAGCGCAAACGCGTACAGCGCGCTACCCGCCTCCCGCACTGCCCCCGAGGCGCTTACGGTCTCCCGAATCCCTTGCCGGACAGGCATCGCGTTCATTCCTCCAACGCGAACACATACAGGGCGCTGCCGGCCTCGGGTACGCGCAGCGGTTCCTCAAGGATGGCGCTCACGTAGAACAGTTGCGCCCCCGCGCCCCACCCTGTGGGAACGGCGACGTACTGGCGACCGTCAATGGCGTAGGTGATCGGGAATCCCTGCACCGCCGTGCCGAGCCGCGTGCGCCAGAGCACTTCGCCGGTATCGACGTCGAAGGCCTTTAGCGAACGATCGAGATCGCCGATGAAGACAAGCCCGCCAGCGGTGGTCAACGCCGACGACATGAACGGCACGCGCTGCTCGTACGACCAGATTTCTTCGAGCGACCCAAGATCGAAAGCGGCGAGCCGACCGAGGTTGCCGTTCGAGCCCGGCAACTCGTAAGCGCGCCAGCCAGCGCCGACGGTCGTGAGCCCCGGTTCGAGCGGAACATCGAGCGGCAGAAGCTCGTTGCAGGCCTGCATGAGCGGGATGACGAGCCGGCGCGTCGGCTTGTGAAAGCCCATCGCCGGCCAGTTGTGGCCGCCCGACAGGCCCGGACAGATCTGCACCCAGTTTCCGACCCGGTGCCCGACGATGTCCTCGCGGTACTCGGGCTGCCCCGTTTCCGGGTCGATCGAGGTAAAAACATTCTGGAACATCGTCTCGGCATGGTCGAGGTATCGCCCCGTCTCGCGGTCGAGCTTCCAGATGATCCCGGGTTTGCCGATCGTGACGACGAGTTTCTGTCCGGCATCGTCGATGAGCACGCGCTCGTAGACTTCGTCGAGGTCGACTGTCTCCCCCGGTGCGTGCTGGAAGTACCAAGCGAGCTCGCCCGTATCCACGTCGATCGCAAGCGTCGAAGTCGTGTAGAGCGCGGCGCCGTCGCCGCTTTGCCGGCTCGCGCGCATCCAGGGCTTGGCCTGGGCCACGCCGAAGAAGGCGAGATTGAGTTCCGGATCGTAGCTGCCCGTGATCCAGACGTCGCCGCCGGCCCGGAAGATGTCGGGCAGCCCGTTCCAGGTTTCGCCTCCGGGCACGCCGTCGCGGGCGATCGTCTCGAAGCGCCAGAGCTCCTCGCCCGTGGTGGCGTCGAATGCGCCGATGAAGCACTTCTCTTCGCGGTACTGCTGGCAGGTGCCCATGCCCTGAAGCACCTTGCCGTCGGCGACGATCGGGCCGCTGCTTGCCGTGAAGCCGCCGTCTTCCCGGTCGCCGAGCACGGCCTCCCAGACGATCTCGCCCGTGGCCGCGTCGAGCGCAAGCAGGTGCGCTTCGGTCGTCGCGACGTAGAGTTTGTCGTCGTAGAGTGCGCTGCCGCGCATCGGGTGGTAGTTGAGGGGACCCGATATCCGCGTTTCCCAGATCAGTTCACCGGTCCGCCCGTCGAGCGCCTGCATCACGTTCGGCGGATTGTTCACATAGATGACGCCGTTGTAAGCCATTGGTGCGGGCTGGTCGCGGCCGTCGCGGTCCGTCATCGAATAGACCCAGGCGAGTTCGAGACGGTCGATGTTGCCGCGGTCGATCTGCTCGAGCGGGCTGTAGTTCGAGGCGCCGTAGTCGCGCCGGATCATGGTCCAGTCGGCGGGATCGGGGTCGCGCAGCGCGGCGGCGGTCAGCGGCACGTAGTTCTCGATGCTTCCCGCGACGGTGACGCCGAGCGGTACCTCTGCCTCGGCAGCCGCTGCGGCATCGGCCATCGTTACGTCAATGACGCTCGCGATTTCGATCGAACTCGCGGCGGTCAGCGGCGTCGCGCCCGGCCAGGCGGAGTTGCGCTCGAGCATATAGGCGGTGACTGCAGCGTATTCGTCATCGCTGAGGCCGCCGGCATCGGCAGGCGGCATCGTCAACTCGGTGTAGGTGACGAGTTCGCCGATCGTGCGCGCGCCCCAGCGAGCCAGGAACGCTTCGCCCGCGAGCGGCGGCGCGCCGGCGACGCCCATGAGGTCCGAGGCGTGGCAGGCGGCGCAGTAGGTCGCGTAGTCGGCGCGGCCGGCCGCGGCCTGGGCAGTCGTAAACGCGTCCTGCGCCGCTTCGTCCTGCGCCGTCGCCGTTGCTGCGGCAAGGAATACCGCGAGGAGTGAGCCGGGCCCGACACAACTTGAGCGCCGGGCACTGCGGCCACGGTGCGCGCATCGGCCGGCGCGCAGACGCGACTCCACATTGCGCGGGCTCGACGGTTTCATGATGGGGTCGCGACCCGTCCCCCGTGCAGTCGAACTGCGACGGGAACGCTCGATCGCCAGTCCGTTCGCGCAGACCGCGTGCATGGCCGCATCAGTCACCGGCTTGCCTGTATCCATCTCCTGCACGTCGAGATGAATCGACTCACTGCACCCATCGGTCACGGATCTGTCCACAACAGCCATCCCCACAAATTGCCTTCCGGTGCGCTGTCGCTGTCGATCTGGATGTAGAGGTGTCCGGCCTCGAGCCGCGCCAACGTTTCATTGCCGAGTTCAAAAACGCCCGAGATCGTGCCGGCCATGTCTTTCGAGACATCGAGTTCGTAAACGGCCGGCCCGCGTACGCCGGTGACGGCCGCAAGATGAATGTTTGCGCGTGTGGCGGCGGACTTGAGGCCCTCGAAGCGCCCCGTGACGACGAGCTCGCTGCCGGCGAGCGTGATCTCGGCTGAGCCGCTGCCGGCCACGAACTCGCGCATCGCGCTGTCGCGCGGCGCCGCCGCGAGACGGACCTCGAACGTCTGCGCCTCCTGGGCTACCGCGCCGGACAACACCGCGGCAAGGACCAGCACGACCGATGCCGTGACACGCATGGGCATGAGGCTCGAAATCGCTACCGGCGCCCGCCCATAGCCAGGCGATGGCCTCAAACGATTCGGCATGGTCATTGACGCTTTCCCCATGGCGCTCAAGCGAAGCCGCATCATATCAGCCGCAAGGTTCGCCAGATGTCCCGGCGGGGCGTTCGCCGCCGACCTTCCCTTCATGGTCCTGACCATGTTCGTAAAGCCGCGCTCCCGGCGGGCCGAGTCCACTTTTTCGTCCGGCGGCGTTGTCGCTCGTTTATGTGGAGCGACGACACCGCGCTCGCGCCGCGTTGCCGGACAAAAAAATGGACTTGGCAGAGCCGTCTCGGGTAGCGTTAGCAGGCCGTGGTACGCAGCCGTCGGCGGCGCCTCGCGGTCGTACTGCCGCGAGCTTCGGTGAAGCACGGCTGGAAAACAGCTTGCGGATGAAAGGTCCGGTATCTGCAGGATCGGCGTGATCCTTCGAGAATCGCGACTGAACTCATAAGGAAAGGGAGAAAAGGCATGCAACGGTTTGTTGTCCTGACAGTCCTCGGCGCTCTCGGCGCCATGGGCGGCGCGTTTGCCCAGGAACCGGAATACACGACCATAGAGCTTGAAATCGACATCGACAGGCCCGCTGCAGAAGTCTGGGCCACGGTCGGCGGCTACTGCGACATTTCGCAGTGGCTCAACGTCGATTGCGAGATCACGTCGGGCGAAGGCGGCATGGGAACCGTGCGCGTGCTTGCGGGCGGGCGCGTTGTCGAAATTCTCGTTGCCCAGACCGAACTCTCGTACGGCTACACCCAGCCTGCGGTGGAAGGTCAGTTCTACAACCTCTACCACGGTTTCATGGAAGCGCGGCCGCTGTCCGACACGAGTTCCAGGATGCTCTACACGCTCGTCTACGACATCTCCGACAAGGCCGACCAGACGGAGAAGGACGCGGACATCGAGCGGCGGCGCGGGATGTTCGAGACGGCGTTGCAGAATATGAAGGCGCTGGCCGAATCGCAGTAGCAGACGGACGAACCTGCGCGGCCTGCGATCCGCACGGGACGAAGCCCACACGCACGAACGCTCGTGTATGGCCTGTTCGAGTTTCCGGCTCAACGCCCGCAGAACTGCCGATGAGACGTTCCGGCTTGCTCGTCCGGATTCCCGCTTGCGACGCCCGGCCGTTGCATAGCCGAACGGATTTGTCCACATGAGCCGCACGATCGACGAGACCCATGACGCCTCGCGGCAAAGCTGGGTCGAGTCCGCCAATCGACCGGGCTGCGATTTCCCCCTGCAGAACCTGCCGTTCGGTATCTTTCGGCGGCAGGGCACGAACGAATCGCCGCACGGCGGCGTTGCCATTGGCGATCGAATCGTCGATGTCGCGGCGTGCCGCGATGTGGGCCTGCTCAGCGGTGCGGCTGAGGCGGCCGCCGAAGCCTGTGCCGATCCCACTCTCAATCGCTTCATGGGGCTCGGCACCGACGCCTGGTCGGCGCTGCGCCGCGCCGTGTGGCGGCTGCTCCTCGACGGGGACGAGCGTATCCGCGCGCATGCCGACTGGGGGACGCGACTCGCCCCGGAGATGAATACCGCGGAACTCTTCCGGCCCGCCACGATCGGCGACTTCACCGACTTCTTCTCCTCCCTGCATCACGCCACCAACGCAGGACGCCTGTTTCGCCCGGATCAACCCGTGCTGCCGAACTACAAACATGTCCCGATCGCTTACCACGGCCGCGCCTCTTCGGTCGTCGTCAGCGGCACTTCGATCCGGCGGCCCGGCGGGCAAACGCTGGCGGCCGACGCCGGTCAGCCGGCCTTCGGGCCGACCCGGGCGCTCGACTATGAAGCGGAGCTCGGGTTCTTCGTGGGCCCAGGCAACGCACTCGGCACAACGCGGCGCATCGGCGATGCCGACGATGGCCTCTTCGGCATGTGCCTGCTCAACGACTGGTCGGCACGCGACATCCAGAAGTGGGAGGCACAACCGCTCGGGCCGTTTCTCGCCAAGAGCTTTGCGACTTCGATCTCGCCCTGGATCGTGACCTTCGAAGCGCTCGTCCCGTATCGCATACCGCCGTCCGCAAGACCCGACGGCGATCCGGCACCGCTGGCCTACCTCGATCATGGCCCCGCGACCGGGCGGGCCGGCGTTGACGTGCGCATCGACGCGTTCCTGTCGACGCCCGAGATGCGCGCGAACGGAATCGCGCCGGCGCGCCTGAGCCGCGGCCGGTCCGCGGAACTCTACTGGACGCCCGGCCAGCTCCTGACCCACCATGCAAGCAACGGCTGCGACATGCGCCCCGGAGACCTGCTGGGCTCCGGAACGGTTTCCGGCCCGAAACGGGAAAACGAGGGTTGCCTGCTCGAGCTCACGCGCGGCGGCCGCGAACCGGTCACGCTGCCGAGCGGCGAAACGCGCCGCTTCCTCACCGACGGCGACGAGGTGATCCTCGAAGGCCATTGCGAAGCGGACGGGTTTGCCCGGATTGGCTTTGGCGAGTGCCGAGGACGTATCCTGCCGGCTCAAGGAAATAATTGAGGAGGAACCGTCATGCGCAAGCTCATCGTGTCACTCATCGTGCTTGCGGCAGTGAGCGCTCAGGCCCAGGACGACGGTTCGGACGCGCTGCTGCGCGGCCTGACCGATGCCGCTCCGCTGCTTGCGATGGAGCGTGTCGAGATCGAGCTGACGCCGTCGCTCGAGATCGAAGAATTCGTGGGAGTCTCCGCCGACGAGAGCGGCAACGTCTACATCTTCCAACGCGGCGACGCTGCCGATCCGATCATCGTCGTGGACTCCAGCGGCAACGTGCTGCGCTCTTTCGGAAGGGGCCTCTTCGCTCGACCGCACAGCGTCCGGATCGATGCGGCCGGCAACGTCTGGGCCGTCGATTCGAACACCTCGAAAATCGTCAAGTTCTCGGCAGACGGCGAGGTGTTGCTCGAGATCGATGTCGGGGACGTGCCGGATCCCGATGCGGTGTCGTGCGCGGCGGCGGATGTCGCTTTCGGCGACGATGGACTCGTCTATGTGGCCGACGGTTACTGTAACGCCCGCATCGTCGTGTACGACTCGAGCGGCCGGAAGGTCGGCGAGTGGGGACGCGCGGGCACCGGCCCGGGGGAGTTCAACCTGCCGCACGGGATTGCGGTGAGCCCGGAGGGCGATGTCTACGTGGCCGACCGCGAGAACGGCCGCGTGCAGTGGTTCACGAGCGAAGGCGAATACCTCGGTGAGTGGCAGTACGGCGGACGCGTGTTGAGTGTGTCGTTCTCGCCGGACGGGGAGTTCTACGTGAGCGCGGAGCCCAAGGGCGCGCCGCAGATGGTCGAGGCGATGGTACTCAAGATCGATCGGACGGACGGCAGCGTCGTCGGGAAGATTGACGACTTCGGGCACGAGATCGAAGTCGGTGCCGACGGATCCCTGTTGCCGGCCAGGATGTCAGCTCCGATCGTGGTCTATCGGCCCTGACCGGGCACGGGGCCGCCCGAGTACGTCCACTCGAGCGCGGCCCCGTCGCTCAGGACCTCATTACCGAACCGGCGGATCTCGGCGGCCATCTGCGGCGTGACGCCGTCCTCGCGCGCCGAGCCTGCCTTGCCCTTGCGCACCATCGCGCCGGGATCCAGCAGCGGCTCGCCGCTTGCAAGGAATCCCTCGAACTTGGGGCCGTGCCGTTTCATCCACGGGAACGACGTGTAATCGAGTATAACGGGCCACTCGCTGTCCGCCGGCTCGTAGCCGAGGAATTCCGATACCCGGCGCACGGAGCCCTCGTGGTCGCGTTTCATGTCCTGAAAATGCATGAGCAGGACGTTGGGCTCGTGACGCAGCGGCCACCACGCTGCGACGAAACCGAACACCACGTCGCGGATCATCGGCCTGGCCATGTTCTCGAAGAACGTCGCCAGATCGGGCGCCGCGACCATGGCCTTGTCGAGCTTCCAAAGTTCAAACCAGGCATCGGTGTGAGAGTTGATGAACGGGTGCATCGAAGCGAGCACTTCCTCGGGGTTTCTCACCACGACAATGTAACTGACCTCGGTGCCGGAGCCTGCGGCATGAAACGGCAGCGGACCCGGCGGCGAATGCGTCTTGAACCCGCGGCGCCTGTGATCGGGCATTGCGTCGATACCTGCGGCAAGCTCCACCGGCGTGACCCCCGGTTTCGGCACGAACTCAAGCCACGGCACTTCGGCATAGATGGACTCGAAGTCGGGGTCCCCGCCGCTGCGCAACTGATGCACGATGTTCATCATCCACGTCGTGCCGCTCTTGACGGGCACGGACACTACGATGTCGCCGTCTCGCCAGGCGACCAGGTGCTGGATCTCGGGGTTGACCCACGGAACGCCCGGCTCTTCCGGCCGGGCTGCCTGCCCGGCAGGCATTGCGCTGTGCTTGTTCATGCGCGCAAAGCTACGCGCGGCCCGGGCACCACGCAAGCCGGCAACGGCTCGGTCAGGGCACGGGCAACCGTTTTCGGTAATTCGCCGGGACACCGTCAGGTCACGACGCGCGCTTCGGACCTGACGCGCCTGAACGTCGCGTATTCCCGCCAGAGGATCAGGCCACCGGCGGCAACGACGAGCGGCGCTCCGACCCAGGTGGCGACGTGCGGTATCTCGCCGAACAGGAAGAACCCCATCGCAACCGCAATGAGCAGGTTGATGTAGTCGAGCGGCGCGACGAGCGAGGCTTCGGCGTAGCGGTAGGAATGGGTCATGAGCAACTGCCCGACCACGCCGAAAATCCCGATGAGCCCGATCAGCAACCACTGCGCGGGAGTGGGGTTCGGCCAGCCCTGAATCAGCGCGCTGAGTGCGGCCAGCACGGTCGACGTCAGAAAAAAGTAGAACGTGATGGTGACGACGTGCTCCTGCCCGCTCATGCGGCGCAGGAACATCTGTGCGAAGGCGGCAAGTACGGCAGCCGCGAAACCGACACCGACGCCGACCACCGCGCCGCGCGCTCCCGTCAGTTCCGGTCCGATGATGATCAGTACACCGGTGAAACCGACGCCGAGCGCAGTCCACCGGTAGCCATGGATGCGTTCACCGAGAAACAGCATCGCGAGCAGCGTCACGAACAGCGGAATCGTGAACGAGATCGCCGTCATCTGCGCAAGCGGGATCATGGTCAGAGCGACGAACCAGCAGAACATCGCGGTCGATCCGGCCACGGCCCGGTACGCGTGCGCCTTCCAGTTGTTCGTCCTGAGCAGCGTCAGCCCTTCGCCGCAAAACGCGATGCCGACAACGACAAGTATCGAGATGACACCGCGGAAGAAGATCGACTGGCCTGCCGGGATCGCCGATCCCAGATACTTCACACAGGCGACCATCGCCGCCAGGCAAAGCACGGATGCCAGCCGCAACGCGATGCCGAGGACCGGCCTGTGGGAACGAAATCGGTTCGAGGACACGGCCGGCATGATAGCGGACGCGGACTGTCAGCAACGCGATCTGCCCGGGCGGGCTGCGCAGCTCGTGAGGTGACTGACGCCCGTTGCCGCGTTCCTCGCGCCAGCGCATCCGGCGACCGCGAAGAGCTCGCAGCGGCGGCTGCGCGGCGCGGGTGACTTGACGGCGCGTTTCGACACCGAGAACATGCGCGGCAGGAGCCCCGCGCGCGCCGCGACGAAACCCGAAAGCCGCGCGTGGCTCACGGTGCTCGCCAGGACGCCCCGCGCGCGCCGGGACGAAACACGATCAGACACTGTAAGGAAGGACGGATATGCTATTTGTCGCACGATTTTCCGATAAACCGGGGGTTGCCGAGCGCCGCAAAGAATTGATGCAGGAACATTTCGCCTGGCTCAGGGGCAACGACCAGGTGCTCGTTGCCGGTTCGATCCGCCACGAACTCGACGGCGAGTCGCTGGGTGGTCTCTGGCTCATCGAAGCCGACAGCAAGGAAGACGCCGAAGCGGCTTTTCAGGACGACCCCTTCTTCGCAAACGGCATGCGGGCAGGATTCGAGCTGTACCACTTCGTCAAGGCCAACGCGGAGCGCAAGATCCCGATCTAGCCCGCAAATCTCACCAAGCCGCGCCTTGCCATGGAGCATTACGGTTGAATTTCAGGGATTTGCGCAATAATCGGGGACATCGCGCAGGTGACAGCTTGCGCTGGCCACGCCCTCGCACTGCGCGCACATGCTCCCTCCACCATAGACTCGCTATGGTTGCGGTCGCGAGCACGCGCAGTCGCGCAAAATCCTTCGCGATCATCGTGGCCCTTGGTGAAATTTGCGGGCTAGCGGCTCGTGGCGAGTGTCGCGCGAGCACCGTGACCGGCGAGGCGCCCGGCTGGCAAGGCGCGAGGAATCGCGCTTTCCTCCGGCGCGGCCTTTGGCAGCTGCGGCCGGGTCTCCATTGAGCCGGCTGCCGAGTCAGAGCGACTCGAAGTAGCTCAACATCCGCTGGCGCGCGGCTTCGTCGGGCATCGCGCCGCGCGCCGCGCCGAGGTTGTCGATGAGGTAGTCGAGCCTCGCGGTGCCCGGGATCGCCACGGTGACCGCCGGGTGCGACACCACCCACTTCAGGAAATACTGCGCCCAGGTCTCGATGCCGAACTGCGCAGCCCAGTCCGGCAGCGCTCGCGAACCGACCCGCGCGAAAGTCCCTCCCCTGCTGAACGGCAGGTTTACGACGACGGCGAGACCGAGGTCTGCCGCGAGCGGCAGGATGCGTTCCTCTACGCCCCTGTTGTCTATCGCATAGTCGACCTGAATGGTGTCGAGTCCAGGTTCGCGCATCGCGATCTCGAAGTCCGCGTATTGCGGGTCGAACGAGGTTGTTATCCCGATGTGGCCCAGCCTGCCTTCGTCCTTCCACTCGCGCACAAGCGCAAGTTGCGTGCGCCAGTCGTTGAGGTTGTGGATCTGCATGAGATCGACGTATTCGGTGCCGAAGCGCGCCATCGACTGCTGCATCTGGGCAATCCCCGCGTCGCGGCCGCTCAGTCCACGCAGCGAAATCTTCGTGGCGATGAAAAGCCGGTCGCGGTTGCCGAGTTCACGGATGATGTCTCCACAGACCTGTTCGGCCGTACCGTAGGATGGCGCGGTATCAATGACCGAACCGCCGAGCCGCGAGAACGTGTCGAGCACACCGCGCAGCGGTCCACGATCGGCGGCTTCGGTACCGACGTTGTAGCGCCGTGCCGTGCCGACACCGACGATCGGGACCTCGTAGCCCGTGGTCGGAATGGGACGCGAGAAGAGTGCGGCCTGCTGGCCGAGAACCGCACGAGGTATTGCGAGCGAAGCCGCCGCCCCGGCTCCGAGTTTCAGCAGCTCGCGCCTCGTCGTCGCCACTCGCCGTGCCCTTATCGTGTTTCCTGCAGGAAAATCTCGGCCAGCATACAGCGTGCGCTGCCGCCCCCGCAGCGCTCGATCGTCGGCAACGGCGCAACAACGAATTCCGAGAACGTCTCGAGCCTGGCGCGCTGTTCGCGCGACAACGATGCGTGTGCCCGCGCCGACGCCACGAGAAGACTGGCGCCGGCCGCCGTCCGAAGCTCAAGCATGTTGCCGGCAAAGTCGTGCATCTGCGCGACGGAGATCTCCACGATCTCGTGACCCGTATCTTCCAGACTCTTGCGCACCGTCTCGCGCTCCGCGACGTCGCCGATCGCCTCAAGGCAGACGACCGCGTATCTGTCGCCGAGCATCATCAGGACATCGGTGTGATAGACGGGATGGCCCTCCCTGTCTGCAGCGCGAAAACACACCGTCGCGTAGCCCAGTTCGCGGCCGAATGCGCGCACGGCCCGGCCTTCGGTTCGCCCCGAGAGACACGCATACGCAACACGGTTGACGCGGTCGAGCACGAGGCTGCCCGTGCCCTCCAGGACGCCCATGCCGGCCTCGGGCGTCGACCAGTCGACAATCCGCTGGAGTTCGAAGCCGTGTACGTCGCGCAGCGCCTCGAGAATGTCGTAGCGGACCTCACGCTGCCGGCTCGCGGTGGCCATTCGGTGGACGATGGCCGTGCCGTCGCCGTGAAACGTCACCCAGTTGCCCGGGAAGACGGCGTCAGGGGTTCGCGGTTCGACTGTATCGTCGAATACGTAGACGCCGGCACCGCGCGCCCGGAGCTTGCGGGCGAACGCATCGAATTCGGTTTGCGCGCCGGCCTGCACCTGTTCGGTGTCAACTGCGCGATGGTCACACTGAAACGCATTCGTCGACGCGGTCTCGGCATTGAATCCGAAGCTGGCCGGTCGAACCATGAGCACGGCCGTCGCCGCTTGCCTCGGGTCCGCCTTCGGTTCAGCGGCGAGTGTGCCGAGCCGCCTGGTTCGTGTAGGAGTTGCCGTCACCATCGTTGCACCGGGCAAAGGCCGGCTCGATTGCTTTCATCCTGCACAGCCGCTTGCCGTCTCTCGTGTTCCTGCATTGTTGGACAAGTCGATTGCCCGAATGATCCCGACGGGAAGTCAAGTTGCCGGGCGTCTTGCCACGACGTAGTCCCTGGCGTCGCGGTACGACGCGTGGACGAGTTCGAGTAGCAGAGCGGCCTCGATCTCGACAGCCGGACGGAGCTTGACGTGGCGCATCCGCTTGCCCGTACCCACCAACAGGCCCTGCGGATCCGGCAGAAAGGCGCCCATGAAGAACCCGACGTTCACATGCTTTGTGAATGCGCCCACATAGGCGAACGGCACGTCCTCGATGCAGGCGGTCGGGTAACCGTCATGCAGCAGTTCCACGACATCCGTACCGCAATCGCGGATGCGCGTGAACCACGCCAGCGCGATCGCGCCAAGCGGATCGCTGCGCTCGGCGAACCAGGCAACGATGGCCGGATCGCGAGGGACAGCGCCGTTGTAGGTCAATCGTGTTTCCATTCGCTTCTCTCCTCGCCCGGGATCGGCCATGCGAACTTCGCAACGCTTGCGCACATCGCCGGCCGCGTCGGGCCGGAACGTAACGGTTGGCGTCTCCGAACGGTGGACGCGACGATTCCGGGTCATGAACGGTCCCGTACTCGTGCTCGCGGTTCCTGAACCGCACTCTGTGACGCGATAATACGCCCGAGCCTGCCCGGGCGCCCATGAGGATGGACAGCTATGGACTTTCTGAGCGGACTACTGCTGGCAGCGGTCTTGCTGGTGATTCTCGGCCTCTTTATACGGGAACTCGTCGCAGACCGCCTCGCTACGGGATTCAAATCCCACAAGGAGCGACCGGCAAAAGCCGTGAACGACCACCTCGTCGGTGCGGCCGGAATGGTCGTCGACCACATCGGCGACGAAAACGCCCCGCTCAAGGTCCGCATCGGCATAGAACGATGGAACGCAAGAACCGCGAACGACAGCGACAGTGCGCCTGAAGTCGGTACCGAGGTCGAGGTTACGGCCGTCGACGGGCTCGTGCTGACCGTGGTTCCGCGTCCCGCCGAAACGTCTTCCTGACACGTGCCCGGGATAACCCGGCGCAGCGGCACCGCAACGCCGCGTGCGCGAGAGGCCGGCCGGGGACGGGATCAATCCACGCAACTGCGCTTGAAGCTCGGCCGCGTCGGTTCCAGAATAGCTGTCGAGGCCGGGAGTCTGCGCCGCGGGTGTTTTCACGGCGGCGACATCGCGTTTTCGCTTTCGCAAGTTTCTGCGGCGCAGGCGCCGAGGCCCTCATCGGTCCGACAAGGGGGATACCGCAATGGCGTACGCGCTGCTTGGTCAGGATTTCGTGCCGCCGGACATCAGGGCGAAGGTTACGGGAGAAGCAAGGTACTCGGAGGACTTTCGCGCCGACGGCATGGTGTTCTGCCGGTTGCTGCACAGCGAGTTGCCGCACGCGCGCGTGACCCGGATTGACGCGTCGGAGGCGCTTGCGATGGACGGCGTCGTGGCCGTGCTCACCGCCGATGACCTGCCCAAGGTCTCGCCTCCCAATCAGCCGCTCTTGACGAATGAACCGCTCTTCGTCGGCGAACCCATCCTTGCGGTCGCGGCGCTCAGCGAGACGCTGGCCCAGGACGCGATCGACAGGATCGTCGTCGAGCTCGAACCCCTGCCGTTCAGCATCGATCCGCTCGACAGCCTCTTCCCGGGCGGGCCGGACGCGCGCAGCGACGGCAATGTCGTCGCGGGACGCCGCGAGGTCCGGACCATCAAGTGGACTGCTGCCGATTTCGCTGCCGTCGAGGAAGGGCAGCTTCCGACTGGCGAGCCCGCCGTCGAATGGTCCTTCGGCGATGTAGAAGGAAACATGGCCGCGGCCGCCTACGTACTCGACGAGACCTTCGTGACCCAGAACCTCTCGCATAACTGTCTTGAGCCGCGAACCTGCATGGCCTATTGGGAGAACGGCAAGTGTTATGTGCACGGCTCCACCCAGAGCCAGACTTCCGCCATGCCGGGCATCGCACGCCTGGCAGGTATCGAGGTCGACGACCTCGTCTATATTGCCGAGTACTGCGGCGGCGGCTTCGGCTCGAAGGCCGGCTCCTATCCCCTGATGGGCGTCGCGATCCAGATGGCGAGGAAAGCGGGCCGCCCGGTGATGCTGCGCATCAACCGCGCCGAAGAGGTGCTGCTCGGCTCGTCGCGGCCGGGATTTCAGGGCCGCATCAGGATGGGCTTCAGCGCCGACGGGCGCCTGACCGCCACGGACCTCTACATCGTGCAGCAGAACGGGCCCTACGGCGGCGCCGGCGACTTCGGCTCTGCGGCCGGCGCCGTGACCTTGCTGTATCAGCCCGTCGCGATGCGCTACCGCGGAATCGCCGTAAGCAGCAATACGCCGCCGACCGGCGCGCAGCGCGGCCCGGGACAGAACCAGATCGCGATGGCGGTCGAACCGCTGCTCGACAAGGCGGCGAAAGCGCTCGGCATCGATCCCGTGGAGCTTCGCCGCATCAACGCGGCCGACAACGACGGCAAGTACGACGGCTCGCAGGGGCCGGTCACGAGCGCCTACCAGCGCGAGATGCTGGATCGTGGCGCGGAAGCGTTCAACTGGGCCGAGCGCCGCACCCGCAGTGGCCAGACGCGCGGTTCGAAGGTCACCGGCATCGGCGTCGGGCAGGCTTTCCATTCGGCGGGCCGCAGCGGTTACGACGGCCTCGTGCGGCTGACGCCCGACGGCAAGCTGCACATCCACTCCGGTGTCGGCAATCTCGGAACCTACTCCCATACGGCGACGTCGCGCGTCGCGGCTGAAATTCTCAAGTGCGACTGGGAGAACTGCGTCGTCGTGCGCGGCGACTCGCGGCTCAACCTGCCGTGGTCCTCGTCGCAGTCCGGCAGCAACACGTCGTTCACGATGACGCGGACCAACTATGTCGCCGCGATGGATGCAGTCGCGAAGCTCAAGGAAATCGCGGCCATGGATCTCGGCGGTACGCCGGACGACTACGACATCGGCGACGAGACAGTGTTCTCGACGGCCGATCCCGAGGTCAGGATGACCTACGCCGCCGCCGCGCAACGCGCCATCGAGCTTGGCGGCCGGTACTGCGGCCATGAGATGCCCGAGGACCTCAACGGGATCACGAAATCGGCCGTCGCGGCGCTCGCGGGCACGGGTCTCATCGGCGTTGCGCGAGACAACCTCGAGCACAGTGGCATGGTCCCGGCCATCGCGGCAGGCTTCATCGAGATCGAACTCGATCTTGAGACCGGCAAGTACGAGATCATCGATTATCTCGGCGTATCCGATTGCGGTACCGTGCTGCATCCGCAGGGTCTTGAGACCCAGACCAAGGGCGGTGCGGTCACGGGTTTCGGGCTCGCACTGAGTGAGCGGCACATCTTCGACCCGCAAACCGGCTTGCCCGGCAATTCGACAATGCATGAGTCGAAGCTTCCGATCTATCTCGACACGCCGAGCACGATGCAGTCCCTGGCCGTCGAGATTCCTGACGGCCAGAATCCGGTCGGCGCCAAGGGCATCGGCGAGCCCGTGCAGGGCTGCGCGTCAGCCGCGGTACTGTGCGCGATCTCCGATGCACTCGGCGGACACTACTTCAACCGCGCACCGGTGCTCGCCGACATGATCGTCAACGTTTCCGCGGGCCGCGAACAGTCGCACGGGCCGCTGCAGGTCAATACGGCCTGACGCCGCAAGTTTCCGGCCGATTGATTCGCCAACAACCCGGACATCAACCCCAGGAGGCACACCAGTGGGCAAGCCGAACACGCTCATCCTGCAAACGTTGCTGATATCGCTCGCAGCAGTCGGGAACGCACAGGCGCAGTCAGGCGTGAGCGAAGGCCCTGCCAGTACGGCATTCTGGGACACGATTCCGACCGGCGCCTCGGAAGGCTCTGAGCGCGGCGACATCTACTGGATGCGGGAGCGCGACGATGCGCCGGCGAA
>JAQAJI010000026.1 GCA_028278665.1 Candidatus Rariloculus versatilis | reverse complement strand
TGGTTCAATCACCGGCGTCTGCTGGAGGTCATCGGGAACCGACCGCCGGCAGAGGCCGAAGCGGCGTATCATCGCCAACTCGAGCACACGGCATGGGCCGCGTGACTCAACAAAAATGGTCTCCGGAATTCCCGGGGCGGTTCACACCATAGGCCCACCGCCCTTTGGTATCAAGACCCGTTCAACCCGACCGAACGCCAAATCCAATACGACCAATGACTCGTCAGGTCAAAATGAGAACTGCTGAGGCGCAACACCGGAGCGTTACACGCCACCGAGTTCAGAGTAGACTGACGGGTTTGGCGCTCCGGCTAAACCTCCCGCGAATGGAACAGCTACTCGTTATCTCCGCCGTAGGCGGTGAACCGACCAAGGTCGTCAACGACGTCGCACGCCTGATCCTCGACTGCGGCGGCAACATCAAGGAAAGCCGAATGGCGGCGCTGGGTTCGGAGTACGCGATCCTGTTGCTCGTGGGCGGGAACTGGCACACGATCGGCCGCCTGGAGCGCGATCTGGACAAGTTCGGCACCGGCAACGGCGTGACCGTGCACGTCAGGCGTACCGAACCGCGCAGCATGGGCAAGGAACTCCTGCCGTTCGCGATCGATGTCGTCGGGCTCGATCAACCGGGCATCGTGCACAGCCTGAGCGAGTTCTTCACGAGCAGAAAGGTCGAAATCGGCGAGATTTCCACTCGCAGCTATGCAGCGGCGCACACTGGCGCACCGATGTTTTCGGTCCAGATGTTCATCAACATCCCGGGCGGCGTTCACATCGCCGGGCTCAGGGAGGACTTCATGGTGTTCTGCGACCAGCTCAACGTCGATGCGATCATGGAGCCGGTAAAACACTCGTAGGGGCTGGGGAGACGCGCATGTCGAGCGTGGCTGTCGGCGACAAGGTGCCGCCATTCGAGGCAGAAGCGACGGGCGGCAAGACGATCTCGAGCGAGCAACTGTACGGGCAGCCGTTCGTTCTTTACTTTTACCCGCGCGACAATACGCCCGGATGCACGATGCAGAGCAAGGCCTTCCGGAACCAGTACGCGGAATTCGAAAGCCGCGGCGTCACGGTGCTCGGCGTGTCGCGTGACAGCCTGGCGTCGCATGAGAAATTCAGGTCCAGGTACAACCTCCCCTTCGACCTGCTCGCCGACCGCGACGAGACGCTTTGCGGGCTCTTCGAGGTGATCAGACCGAAGAACATGTACCGGAGGCTGCTGGGCGGAATCGAGCGCAGCACGTTCCTGTTCGACTCGAATGGGGTATTGTTAAGGGAATGGCGCAAGGTCAGGGTCAGGGGTCATGTCGTTGAGGTGCTCGAAGCTGTCAAGGCGATCGAAGGCTGACGGTGCCGGCTCGCGTCCGCCGCGATCGGGAACCGATCGGCATTTGACCATGTAGCCTGAGGTCCGCACAGGAACGGAGCACGCTCGTACGAGTCCAACCATGCGATGAAAAGCTGTTCGAAATTCATACTCGGCCTTTGTGCGCTGCTAAGCTGGCACACCGCCGGCTTCGCACAGACCACCCGCGAACTGCCTGATTTCGGGAGCCCCGCGGACACGATCCTGAACCGCAGCCGGGAGGCCCAACTCGGCCGCAGCGTCATGCTGCAACTCAGAAACGCCGGCGTCATCGTCGAGGATCCCCAGCTCACCGAGTACATAAGAATCCTCGGGTCGCGTCTGGCAAGTCAGGCCAACAACGGCGACTTCACCTTCAATTTCTTCATCATCGACGACGATCAAATCAACGCGTTCGCGATGCCGGGAGGGCACATCGGCGTGCACACGGGGCTGATTCTGGCGAGCGAGAACGAGAGCGAACTCGCCGGTGTGCTCGCTCACGAGGTATCTCACGTCACGCAACGCCACATCGCCCGCGCGATCTATGACAACCAGCGCATGAGCATCGTGTCGATAGCGACCATGCTTGCCGCGATCCTGATCGGCGCCGCCGCCGACTCGACCGAGGCGACCCAGGGGCTGCTGATGGGCTCGCAAGCGGCACAGTTGCAGCGGCAGATCAACTTCACGAGATCGAACGAACACGAAGCGGACCGCATCGGCATGGGCGTGCTGGCTGCCGCGGGCTTCGATCCCAACGGCATGGCGACTTTCTTCGAGAAGCTGCAGATCCGCTATGGCCTGGCTCGCGCGAACGTGCCCCAGATGCTGCAGACCCACCCCGTGACCGGCGCCCGGATTGCCGAGGCGCGGGCGCGGGTACGACAACTTCCGAAACAGGAGTACGAGGATAGCCTCGGCTACACCCTCGCCAAGGCGCGGATCGTCGTGCTAGGCGCCACCACTCCGGAACGCGCGCTTGCCGATATCGACCGGATGGACGACTCTCCCGCCAAGCGCTACGGGCGGGCGCTCGCAATGTCGCGCATGACGCTGAACGACAATGCAGAACGCGAGTTCCGCTCGCTCGTCGAGGACTACCCGACGGTCATCGCCTATCGCATCGGCCACGCCGAGGCGCTGATGGCAAGCGGCTATCCAATCCTTGCGATGGAAGTGTACGGCGAGGCTTCAGAACTGTTCCCGCGCAACGTACCGCTCACGATTAGCTATGCCGAAGCGCTGATCGAGATCGGCAACTCCGCTGAAGCCCATCGTCTGCTGCTCGATCTGCTCAACAACGTGCCGCCGACGCCTGCGCAGATCCAGCTCATCGCGAGAGCCGCGAACGCCGAAGGCGACGTCGGCAACGCGCAGTACTACATGGGCGAATACTGGATCTCCGTGGGGAACCTCCCGCTCGCCATCGAACAGGTGCGGATGGCGCTCGAAGCCCCGGGAGTCAACAGGATCGACAAGGCGCGATTCGAAGCCAAGCTCGAACTGTGGCGTTCGTACCTGCCCGAGCAGGAGGACCGCCGCCGGCCGCGGCGCGGCGACGACTCGGCCGACGGGCCGTCCCGAGGCCAGGCGCCTGCGCCGTAGCGGTCGGCCTCAGGCGGCCACGAATTCCATCGATGCTTCGTAGCTGCCCGTGCGGGCGAGTCCATTGAGTCGGGCACGCACGGCGAACGCTGACTGGCCGGCCGAATAGTTTTCCGACCTTCCGGCCCAGGCTCCGAGGGCTGCCGCCTGTAGCGCGCGACCGTACGAGAATGACAGCTCCCACGGATGCGGCCCGAGCTTGTTCATTGCGTTCAGGTGCGCAGTCGCATCGACGTCGCTTTGCCCGCCGGACAGGAATGCGATACCCGGTACATCCTCCGGAACGTTCGCGGTCAGGCACTCGACCGTGGCCCTGGCAACCTCTTCGACGGAGGCCTGCCGATCGCATTTCATGCCGGAAATCACCATGTTGGGCTTGAGGACGATGCCGTCAAGCGCAACCCGATGCTCAACGAGTTCCGCAAACGTCCGCTCCAGCGTTTGGTGGGTGACCGCCGCACAGCGCTCGATGTCGTGGGCGCCATCCATGAGCACCTCGGGCTCTACGATCGGTACGATCCCAGCCTCCTGGCACAACGCCGCATAGCGCGCGAGCGCATGGGCGTTCGCACTGATGCAGTAGTCGCTTGGAATGTCCGCGTCGATATCGATGACTGCGCGCCACTTTGCGAACCGGGCCCCGAGTTCCCGGTACTCCTCCAGCCTTGCACGCAGCCCATCGAGCCCCTCGGTGACCTTCTCGCGTGGAAATCCGGCGAGCGCCTTCGCGCCCTTGTCCACCTTGATCCCCGGTGTCATACCGCGTTCGGTCAGAAAAACGGGAAACGGCGTCCCGTCGGAGGTGCTTTGCCGCAGCGTCTCATCGAACAGGATCACGCCGCCGATGTAGTCGGCCGCGCCCGGCGTCGTGAACAGCATTTCGCGATAGCTGCGGCGACTCTCCTCGGTGGATTCGGCCGCGATGGAATCGAACCGCTTCCTGATCGTCGGCGTACTTTCGTCCGCGGCAAGGATGCCCTTGCCCGGCGCAACCATTGCCCGAGCCACGGCATTCAGTTCGGTACCACTCATGAAGACCTCCGCTGGCGTAGTCGTTGGATAACGTCGCACGGGGAGTCCCGTGCATTCGGGCGACAAGGATAGCCAGTTTTTGCCGCGCGGGCGATACCGGCGAACGCCGACGGAGCCCGATGCAGTTCGGCTGTGGCGGCTCGGGCCGCTCGCCGAGCGAGTCGCCTTGACCTGATCGATTTCCGGCCACCCGGTGGACAGTTGCTTTGCAGCTCTCCACTAAAGAGTACTAAAATAGTCCTCTATCCTGTATGTAGCGGGTTCGACCATGCTGAAGATGAGCAAACTGACAGACTACGGCACGCTGCTACTTGCCCAGTTGGCGTCGGAAGCGGAGGATCTGCGCTCCGCCGGGCAACTCGCGGACGCCACCCATATCGCCCGGCCGACGGTAAGCAAGCTGTTGAAATCGCTATCCCGCGCGGGGCTCGTGGTATCGGAGCGCGGTGCGCGCGGCGGATATGCCCTGGCGCGCTCGCCCGACAAGATCAGCGCCGCTCAGATCATCGACGCGCTCGAAGGCCCGGTCGCGATCACCGAGTGCTGCACGGTGCACAGCGCCTGCGAACTCGAACAGTACTGCCGCGTCGGCCGCGCCTGGCAGCGGATCAACCGCAGCATTCGCAGATCCCTGCAGCAAGTCAGCCTCGCCGACCTGCAGCTCGACTCCGAGCCGCTCCCGGGACTCGACTTCAAACGCGACCTCACGGTTTCGACCGTCCAGTAGCACCGAAAGCGGAAACGGCGATGGCAACAGAACAGAAAGAGATCACGGATCTCGTCAAGCGCAAGTACGAGCACGGTTTCGTCACCGATATCGAGCAGGAATTCGTCCCGCCGGGGCTCGACGAGGGTGTGATCCGCCTGATCTCGCAGAAGAAGGGCGAACCGGAGTTCATGACGGAGTGGCGCCTCAAGGCGTATCGCCACTGGCTGACCATGAAGGAACCCGACTGGGCGCACGTGCGCATCAATCCGATCGACTACCAGGCGATCTCGTACTACGCGGCGCCCAAGAGCCAGGAAGACGCCCCGAAGAGCCTCGACGAGGTCGATCCGAAGCTGCTTGAGACCTACGACAAGCTCGGCATCCCGCTGCACGAGCGCGCGCGTCTGGCCGGCGTCGCCGTCGACGCAGTCTTCGACAGCGTGTCGGTCGCAACGACGTTCAAGGAAAAACTCGCCGAAGCGGGCGTCATATTCTGCTCATTCTCCGACGCCGTGAAATCGCACCCGGAACTCGTCCGCAAGTATCTTGGCTCCGTCGTCCCCCACCGGGACAACTTCTTCGCCGCACTGAATTCGGCAGTGTTCAGCGACGGCTCGTTCGTCTACGTTCCGAAAGGCGTGCGCTGTCCGATGGAGCTTTCGACCTATTTCCGGATCAACGCGGCGAATACCGGCCAGTTCGAACGCACGCTCATCGTCGCCGACGAAGGCAGCCACGTGAGCTACCTCGAGGGCTGCACCGCGCCGATGCGCGACGAGAACCAGCTTCACGCGGCCGTCGTCGAGCTCGTCGCGCTCGAAGGCGCCGAGATCAAGTACTCAACGGTACAGAACTGGTATCCCGGCGACGAGCAGGGCGTCGGCGGTATCTACAACTTCGTGACCAAGCGCGGCGAGTGCCGCGGTGCGAATTCAAAGATCTCCTGGACCCAGGTCGAGACAGGCTCCGCCATCACCTGGAAATACCCGAGTTGCGTGCTGCGCGGCGAGAACTCCGTCGGCGAGTTCTATTCGGTTGCGGTCGCGAACAACTACCAGCAGGCCGACACGGGCACAAAGATGATTCACATCGGCGCGAACACGCGCAGCACGATCATCTCGAAAGGCATTTCGGCCGGCCACGGGCAAAACGCCTATCGCGGCCTCGTCCGCGTCCTGCCGACGGCCAGGAGCGCACGCAACTACACGCAGTGCGACTCGCTCTTGCTCGGCGACAAGTGCGGCGCACATACGTTTCCGTACATCGAGTCGCGCGAACGCAGCGCCCGGGTCGAGCACGAGGCGACCACCTCGAAGATCAGCGAAGACCAGCTTTTCTACTGCCGACAGCGCGGGCTGTCCGAAGAGGACGCCGTGAACATGATCGTGAACGGTTTCTGCCGCGAGGTCTTCAAGGAACTGCCGATGGAATTTGCCGTGGAAGCGCAGAATCTCTTGAACGTGACTCTCGAAGGCGCCGTCGGATAGCACTTGTTCACACAGGGAAGTACGCCATGTTGACGATCGAAAACCTCCACGTCGCCGTCGAGGAGCGCGAGATTCTCAAGGGACTCGACCTCAGCGTCAACGCCGGGGAAATTCACGCGATCATGGGCCCGAACGGCTCGGGCAAGAGCACGCTGGCCCAGGTGCTCGCCGGCAAGGACAGCTACTCGGTCACCCAGGGCCGCGTCCTGTACCGTGGCGAGGACCTTCTGGACATGGAACCCGAGGAGCGTGCCCGCCGCGGCGTGTTTCTCGCGTTCCAGTATCCGACCGAAATCCCCGGAGTGAACAACGCCTATCTGCTCAAGGCCGCGCTCAATGCCAGGCGCGAGGCTGACGGCGAACCGCAGGTCGATGCCTTCGAGTTCATGCGCCTGATCAGGAGCCGGATGGAACTCATGAACATCTCGAAGGAGTTCCTCAATCGCAGCGTGAACGAAGGTTTTTCCGGCGGCGAAAAGAAACGCAACGAGATCCTGCAGATGCTCGTGCTCGAACCGAGCCTCGCGGTTCTCGACGAGACCGATTCCGGCCTCGATGTCGATGCGCTCAAGATCGTCGCGGCAGGCGTCAACAGCCTGCGCAGCGACGATCGCGCGATGGTGCTCGTGACGCATTACGAGCGTCTGCTCGAGCTTATCGTGCCGGACCATGTCCACGTGCTCTCCGACGGCAGGATCGTCAAGTCGGGCGACCGCGAACTCGCACGTGAACTGGACGCACGCGGTTACGACTGGGTCCAGCAGGAGGCCGCCAGCGCGTGAACACCGAAGCGCTAAGCCGGCAATTCACGGCTGAGCTCGATCGCCTGTCGGGTTCGGCCGAGACGGCCGCGCGCCGAGCCGCCGCGTTCGACGCGTTCTCGGCCACGGGTTTTCCGACCCGCAGGGACGAGCAATGGCGCTACACCGATCTGAGGCCGATCTCGACAGCGGAACTCGACTTCGCTCCGGCCTCGCCCTCCGCAGAACTCGTCTCGCGTGTGTCAGAGTCGCTCGAGCGATCGGGATTCGATGCGACGGCGTCCCGGCTCGTGTTTGTCGACGGCAGCTATTGCGAAGCGTTGTCGCGAACCACGGACGCTGCAGGGATCAGCATCGCGAGTCTCGCGTCGTGCAGCGAGGCCGACCTGCCTGCACACGCCCATGCGCCGCTCGACGGCCACCCGCTCGCGACGCTCAATGCTGCGTTCGCGCGTGAAGGTGCGCTGATCGCAGCCGAGGCTGGCGCTCGTACGGCTGCACCGATCGAGCTGGTTTTCGCCGCAAGCGGACATTCCGGAATTGCCGCCCAGCCGCGCATCCTCATCGATCTCGGGCACGGCGCGGACGTTACCCTGGTTCAGCATCTCCTCGACCTTGAACCAGCCAGGGGCTGGTTCAACGCCGTCACGCAAATCGTCCAGCCGCCGGGTTCGCAACTCACGCTCTACCGACTGCAGGATCACGCAGAGCATCAGTTTCATACGGCACTGACGCGCGCCGAACTTGCCGAGGACGCGAAGCTCATCTGCGGCTATTTCGACCTTGGCGGACGTCTCGTGCGTAACGACTTCGACATCAGGCTCAAAGGCGCGGGCGCCGACGCGGACCTGTACGGTCTCTTTCTGGCGTCATCCGGACAGCACACCGACAACCACATCCGCATGGATCACATCGCACCGGGAACCCGAAGCGCCGAAGCGTTCCGCGGCATCATCGGCGATCGCGGCCACGGCGTTTTCAACGGCAAGGTCGTCGTGCACCGCGACGCGCAGCACATCGATGCCCGCCAGAGCAGCGACAACCTGCTGCTTGCGGACAACGCCGAGATCGACACGAAGCCGGAACTCGAGATCTACGCCGACGACGTCAAGTGCAGCCACGGTGCAACCATCGGCGAACTCGACGACGAACAGATGTTCTACCTGCGCGCGCGCGGCCTCGCCGACGACGAAGCCCGAAACCTGCTGACTTTCGCGTTCGCGAACACGATTCTCGAACGTATCGCCCTGCCGGAACTGCGTGAGCGCATCGCCGAGCGCGTCGCCGCCCGCCTGCCGAACGACGAAACCGCGGACAAGATGCGATGAAGAGCATGGCACAGATCAGAGCGGGTACCGTGCCGATCGCCAACGTTCCCGCACGCTTGGCAAGTCGCCAGCCGATCGCCGAAGCCTTGGGCGAGTTGTCGTGAGCGCCGTGGCCACCAAAAGTCCGGACCTGGCGCCGATCACCGACATCGCCTCGCTGCGCGAGGACTTTCCGGCCCTGCAGCAGCGTGTCCACGGCCAGCCGCTCACCTACCTCGACAGTGCAGCGTCCTCGCAATGCCCTCAGGCCGTGCTCGATGCCGTCGTCAGGCAGCAGAGTCTCGACCACGCGAACGTGCACCGCGGGGTGCATCAACTCAGCGAGCGCTCAACGCTGGCGTATGAATCGGCCCGCGAACGCGTGCGCGACTACATCAATGCGGCGAGCGAGCATGAAATCGTCTTCACGCGCGGTACGACCGAATCGATCAACCTCGTTGCCGAGAGTCTCGGCGGGAGCCGCCTGTCGGCCGGCGACGAAGTGCTCATCACCTGGATGGAGCACCACTCCAACATCGTGCCCTGGCAGATGATCTGCGAGCGGACCGGTGCGCGCCTCGTCCCGGCCCCGATCACCGACGCCGGCGAGATCGACCTTGAGGCTTTCGACCGCCTGCTGACGGACCGGACCCGGATCGTCGCCTTCGTGCACATCTCAAATGCGCTCGGCACGGTCAATCCTGCGCGCGAACTCATCGCGAAAGCCCACGCCGCGGGCGCTGTCGTCGTCGTCGACGGCGCTCAGGCCATGCCGCACAAGCGGGTCGACGTGCGCGATCTCGACTGCGATTTCTATGCCTTTTCGGGCCACAAGATGTTCGCCCCGACCGGCATCGGCGTGCTCTACGGCAAGGAGAGGCTGCTCGAGGAGATGCCGCCCTGGCAGGGCGGCGGCGAGATGATCCTGACGGTCAGCTTCGACGGAACGACCTACAACGCCCTGCCCTGCAAGTTCGAGGCGGGCACTCCGAACATTACGGGCGCGGTCGGACTCGGTGCTGCGGTCGACTACCTGGCGCGAATCGACTTCGCCGCGCTCGAAGCGCACGAAACCGCGCTGCTCGGGCATGCAAGCGAACGGCTCACCGAAATCGACGGCGCGCGAATCATCGGAACGGCCGCAGACAAGGCGAGCGTGCTCTCGTTCGTGATCGACGGCATACACGCCCACGACGTCGGCACGATAGTCGATGCTGCGGGCGTCGCGGTCAGAACCGGCCACCATTGCGCCATGCCGGTGATGGACCGCTTCGGCGTGGCGGCGACGGCCAGGGCTTCGTTCGCGCTCTACAACGACGACGACGACATCGACCGACTGATTCTTGGGCTCAGGCAGGCTGTGGAGCTCTTCCGATGAACGCGATACACGGCGCACAGGCCAATGGCCGGGCGCAACGGGGACCCGGCCAGGCCGGGGAACTCATCAGGTGAACGAGCTTCAGGAACTTTACCGCGAAGTTATCCTCGACCATAACCGGCAGCCGAGGAACTTCGGGGCAATCGACGATGCCGACCGGGTCATCGACGGCGTCAATCCCCTGTGCGGCGACCGGATGACGCTTTACGTCAAGCTCGACGGGGCCACCGTGCAGGATGTGAGTTTCCGGGGCACGGGCTGCGCGATCTCCGTGGCGTCGTCATCGCTGATGACCGAAAGGATCAAGGGCGCCTCGATCGACGAGACGATGAATCTGTTCGAGATGGTGCACGACATGCTCACGAGCGACGCGAACGAACCGCCGGACAAGCTCGATAAGCTCGTGGCGCTCGCGGGCGTGCGCGAATACCCGAGCCGCGTCAAGTGCGCGAGTCTGGCCTGGCATGCGCTCAGAGCGGCCCTGAAGGGCGCGGAACACGAGGTTTCGACGGAGTAGAAATGCACCACCTTAGGTATGCCGCAACGCGCAAGGGCGAAGCCGGCGGGCGGTACGTTTCAACGGAGTAGCGATGTATTGCCCGCAAAATGCCAGTAGTTCGAGTGTCCCGTCAGTTGCAACGGCGATCACGACGGAGTAGCCGATGTATTACCCGCAGCACGAGCCCGTGACATTCTCGAGAGATTGCGACGCGGTGCTGATACCCGTCGGCGAAGCCGTCGTGCTTCACGAGGGGCTGAACGGTTTCATCACGCAGTCGCTCGGCGGCAGCTTCACGGTGTACATCGAAGGCAATCTCTTCCGCGTTGCCGGCATCGACGCCGATGCGATCGGCAAGGAGCCGATCAAGCCGCCCGAGGTTCCGGAAAACGCCACCGAAGACGAGATCGAGTCGGTCGTCTGGCAACAGATGCAAACCTGCTACGATCCGGAGATTCCGATCAACATCGTGGATCTCGGCCTGATCTACGAGTGCGAGATCGACCGCGACGCCGCGGGCGAGCGCATCGTAGACGTCAAGATGACCTTGACGGCGCCAGGCTGCGGCATGGGTGACATTCTCATGGCGGACGTGCGCGACAAGATCGAAATCGTCCCGACCGTCGCACGCGCCAACGTCGAACTCGTCTTCGACCCGCCCTGGAACCAGTCGATGATGTCCGAAGCCGCCCGGCTCGAGACCGGGCTCTTCTGATCTGCGCGGCCGAGCCGGCGTCATTCCGGCCGTGTGGAAAAACCCCGGCAATAGTCATAGAGGGCGTGGTCGCCGGACGATTCCCATGACGTTTTCGCACACACTGCGTACACGGCAGCGGGAAAGCGCAAGGGCTGACCGGAGAGGAGCTGTTCAATGAAACGCCTGACCGTGGTCCGGCACGCGAAATCGAGCTGGAACGATCCACGCGCGGCCGATCATGACAGAAAGCTCTCAGGCCGCGGCGAGCGCGATGCTCCGCGCATGGGACGCCGGCTTCGAGACCGCAACGTCAAGCCGTCGCTGATCCTGAGCAGCACCGCCGAGCGCGCGCTCGCAACGGCAAGGAGCATCGCAGTCGAACTTGGCCTGCCGAGCGGCTTTCCGACCACGGAACCCGATCTCTACCATGCCTGGCCCTACACGATTCTCGACATCGTCCGGCGCCAGGACGACGCGTGTTCGGACCTGATGATCGTCGGCCACAACCCGGGCTTCACCGAGTTCGTCAACGCGCTCATTCCGGATTTCCGACTCGACAACCTGCCAACCGCGGCTGTGGTCGCGGTCGAACTCGACATCGAAACGTGGCGCGATGCGGATAAAGGATCGGCTCGGTTCCTCTTCTACGACTATCCGAAAAATACCGCGCCCGCAAGCGGCGAGTAGCCGTGTCTCGCCGAAACCGACGCGGCACCGCCGGGCCTGGGACGAAGCGCGAGATTGCTGAACGCGCCCTGCAGGTTCCGTCGGAACCTTACTGCACGTCGCAGAAGCAGTAGGCGTAGATGCCGCGTGGATCGTTGAAACGATCGAGGAAGGCCAACGGTTCGCTGGCCGCTTCGAGCAGCACGGTGAGCGAGCGCGGCAGGCGCGCCTCGTGGCCAAGCGCCGCGATCGCCGGCGATGCCGTGCGTATCATGTCGAGCAGCAGCCGGTCCAGGAAATTGAGCGGCGGATCGAAGTACTCGATCCCGTAGGCATCCTCGTCGAGCTCCGCGAGCCGGGCTGCGGCGACGATTGCGTCGTCGAGGTCGCCAAGCTCGTCGACGAGACCGTAAGCGTGCGCCTGACTGCCGATCCACACGCGGCCGCGCGCGACGAGATCGATCTCCCCGACACTCCTGTCGCGATATTGCGCGACCTTGCCGATGAACTCGTCATAGATGTAGCGAACGCTCTCGTTCATCATGCCGCTGAAATCTTCGCCGATGCCCATGAGCGGATCGGATTGGCCGGACAGCGCCGTGGTCCCGACGCCGTCGAAGTGGATGCCGAGGCGGTCGAGCGTGCGCGGGAATGCCGGAATCATGGCGCCGACGCCGATCGATCCCGTAATTGTCGTAGGACTCGCCCAGATCTCGTCCGCCGCCATCGAGATCCAGTATCCACCCGATGCCGCGACGCTGCCCATCGAGACGACCACGGGCCGCCCGGATTCCTTGAAGACCTCGATCTCCCTGAGTATCAGGTCCGAAGCGAACGCACTGCCGCCGGGACTGTCGACACGCAGCACGAGCGACTTGATGTCCTCGTCTTCGGTTGCCGCGCGGATGAGCTCAGCCGTCGATTCGCCGCCGACGGTGCCGGGTGGCTGTACGCCGTCGAGTATCGAGCCCGACGCGACGATGACGCCGATCTTGTCATCCTGGCCCGCTTCCCCATCGCGTTGCCGTACTGCAGCCAGGTAGTCTTCGTGCCCGATCCTGGCATAGTCGTCGCCGTCGCTCCCCCGCGACGCGTCGCCGACAAGCTCGGCCAGGTGGGTGCGCACCGCATCGCGCGTCATGAGTTCATCGACCAGGCCGTAGTCGAGTGCAACCCTGCCGGTATCGCCGCCCGCAGCGCGCATCAGCGCCAGAGCGTCGTCGGCGTAGCGCTGCAGGCTGCCGGCCTCCAGACCGCGTGCGGAAGTCACGCCTTGCTGCCATGCGTCCCATAGGGCAGCAAGGAAGGCCACGCTCGCCTCGCGGTCTTCCGGTGACATGTCGTCGCGCGTGACGGGCTCGACGAACGACTTGTACTCGCCGACCGTCCAGACGTTGTAGTCGATATAAAGCGCGTCCAGCGCGGATTTGTAGTAAGGCAGATAGCGGCTGAAACCGTCGAAGAAAACGCTGCCCAGCGGGTGCATGAAGATCTCGTCGGCATGAGCGGCAAGGTAGTACTGTGTCTGGCTGAACGAGTCGCCGATCGCGATCACGCGCTTGCCGCTCTCCTTGAACGCCACGATTTCCTCGGCCAGCTCCTCGAGTTTGCTGAGACCGCTGCCGCCGAGCGCGTCGAGATCGAGCACGAGCACCTCGATTCGCGCGTCGTCTCCGGCCGCGCGAAGAATGTCGACGAGATCCTTCAGAAGCGTCTCGCCGACGGACAGACCCTGCGCGCTGGCAAGAGCACGGTCGAAGCTGTTGCCGGACAGTTGGTCCACGAGCACGCCCTCCGGCGCGAGCACCAGAGCTGCCTGATTCGGCACCGGCGTCACGTCCGGCGCAAGCCCTGCCGACGCCAGAATCACGATGATCAGCAGCACGGACAGGTGAAGTACCTTGCGGATACGGTCGAGCCCGCGCCAGATGGACCCAAGGACGCGCAGCACGACAGACGATTGGCTATTGCTCATGGTAGATAACCCCGAAAACCCGTTTGAAGTCAGCCCAGGAGGAACAATGATAACTCCGGGACGTAGGCAATGATCACGACGCAAAGCATCAGAACCAGCAGAAACGGCAGCGTCGCCCAGTACACCGACACGATGTCGCGCTCGAAGCGGTAGCTTGAAATGAACAGATTCAGGCCGACCGGCGGCGTCAGGTAGCCTAGTTCCATCGCCGCGAGAAACACGATGCCAAGGTGGATGGGATGGATTCCGAACTGCAGGGCGACCGGCAGCACGAGCGGCACGACGAGCACGATCGCGGAGAAGATATCCAGGATCGCGCCGAGCACGAGCAGGAACACGAGCAGCGCGGCAAGGAACATCCCCGGACCCGACACATGTTCGCTGATCACCTCGAACATGCGCTGCGGCACGCCGACATCGATCAGGTAGTTCGTCGACGCGAGCGACATCCCGAGAATGAACAGGATCGCGCCGACGAGCACCATCGAATCGCGGACGATCCGGGCCGCACTGCGCCATGGAACCTCGCGGAGTATGACGAACTCGACGATCGCGACGTAGAACACCGTGACAGCCGCGGCTTCAGACACGGCGAAGTAGCCGCTGTAGATTCCGCCGAGCACGACGATCGGTAGCGGCAACTCCCACCTGGCCTCGCGAATCGCCGCGAGTACCCCTCGCACCGAAGCTGCTTCACGCGCAGTACGGGGCTTGCGGTTCAGCCAGTACCCATAAAGCGAGAGCAATACCAGCATGAGCATGCCTGGAAGAATGCCTGCGATGAACAGATCGTCGATCGGGGCCTCGGCGACGACACCATAGAGAATCAACGGCAGCGACGGCGCGAACAGCAGGCCGAGACTACCCGACGCCGTAACGAGCCCGAGGCTGAACCGCTCGCTGTAGCCTGCCTGCACGAGTGCCGGAAAGAGCAAGGCGCCAAGCGCGACGATCGTCACGCCCGAGGCGCCCGTGAACGCCGTGAAAAGCGCGCAGGCCCCGAGGGAGATCATCGCGAGCCCGCCGGGCAGCCAGCCCAGCAGCGCCTGCGAAAGGCGCACGAGCCGCCCTGGCGCCCCGCCCTCGCTGAGCAGGAAACCGGCGAAGGTAAAAAGCGGTATGGCGACGAGCACGGGCGTTTCGGCAATGCCGAAAAACTCGATTGCCATGACCGAAAGATCGATCCCTTCGCGGGAGAAACCGGACATCGCACTTGCCGCGATCACGGCGAAAAGCGGCGCCCCAAGCAGCGCCAGGACGACAAGCAGGAGGCCGATGACGATTACCATCGACCCGCCCGTAATTGCGCCACGAATCGCAGCGCGTACCTGTAGCAAACGAGCGCGAAGCCGATCGGCAGGATCGACTGAAAGATCCAGGCAGGCCAGGTTCCAAGCAGAACGTCCTCGAACGCGCGTGAATCGCGAACGAAGCTCCATGAATACCAGGCGAGCAGCGCCGCGACCGCCGCGGTAAACAGGTCCACCAAGGCTTCGACGGGACGGGCCAGGCGGTCCGGCAGCAGGCGCTCGGCGAGATTGATCGCGATGTGTTTGCCGTCGCGGCTCGCGGCTATCGCAGCGATCACGGCAAGCCAGAGGACCGCGAGCCGGATGATCCCGTCGGCCCAGGGCAGACCGATCGAGAACACGTTGCGCAGCACGATCTGTGCGAAAGCGAGCGTGCTGAGGCCGCCGAACAGCACGATCAGAAGCGCGTTCTCAAGCCCGCGTCCAAGCTTCTCGGCGCGCACCAGCCAGGGATGCCGCGAGGCCGGTTCCAAGTCGCTACTCTGGCTGAGCGGCTGCGCTGCTGTAGTTCGAGCGGTAGTCTTCGAGCAGGCCCAGCAGCTCGTCGAGGAGCGGCCCGTCGATGTCCGGCCGGTCTCGCAGCGCCGGGTAGATGCTCGCTACGGTTCGCCGCCAGGTGTCCACGTCGTCCGCGTGCACGGTTACGGGCTGAACACCGATCTCCGTCATGACCTGCGCCGCCTCGCGGTTGTCCTCGCGCGCAGTGCGGTCGATTCGCTGCATCGCCGCCCGCATGACGTCCCGCAGGACTCGCTGGTCCGCGGCCGGCATCGCACGCAGTGTTGCAGCATCAACGGCAAGAATGCCCATCGAATAGGCGACCGGAAAGTCGGTGCGGTAGCGAACCTTCGTGTGCCACTGCAGCGTGAGCGCCGCGACCGGCGACGCCGCCACGACATCGAGCAAGCCCGTCTGCAGCCCCGTCAGGACGTCAGTGAGCGGCAGAACGACCGGCGACAGGCCAAGCGCTTCCATTGCGATGAAACTCAGGGGATCGCCTTCCGGCACCCAGATCTTGCGCCGCTGCAGGTCCTCGACCGCGCGGATCGGCTCGTTGGCCATGAGGTTTGCGAACCCGCCCTCGCTGAAGCCGAGGCTCACGAAACCCGCTGCCTCCAGTCCCGCCTCGAGCTTCGGGTCGAGACGCGCGCGAACGAAGTCGACCTCGTCGAGCGAGCGCAACAGCAGCGGGATCCCGTACAAGGTCAGCGCCCGGTAGCGCTCGGCCAGACCGCTCGCGGCGAACGCGCCGCCATGAAGCTGGCCGATGCGGATTTTTCTGAGAACCTGGGCATCATTGCCCATGACGCCGCCCGGGTAGAACCTCACTTCGACGCGCCCATCGGTGAGTTCGCGCACACGTTCGGCCCCGGCGCGCATCTCGCGCATCCACTCGGAGCCGCCTGGAGCGACTGTCGCCAGCTTGATCTCCTGCGCCCGGATCGGCGCGGCGGCTCCGACGAGCGCACACAACGCCAGCGCCACGCAACCGGCGCGAACGAGCCGCGTGGCACGCCCGAAAATCGCTTTCGCTGCTACAGACCGCATCAGAAATACCCCGGCGCTGAAGCCAGCAGTTCCCGGGCTTCGCGCTGAGCAAGCACGTTGAATAGCGTGTAGCCGGGAACCTCCACGGGCGCTTCGAGCACTTCCGTCAGCAGCCGGTCGTGCAGGTCCCTGTCGAACATGAGCCGCGCGTAGCGGCGCGCGTACTCGACCTTGATGGAAAGGTCCCGGCCGTCGGAGAGCTCGACCGCCCGTTCGAAGTGAGCCCGGGAGACATCGGGCTCGCCGCCGAGCGCCGGCGGGCGAAGCGCGTTGAGGATGCCGAGGTAGGCGTGCAGCGCGCCCCGCTCGTAGCTTTCGTCCAGTTCCAGCGTCCTTTCCAATGCAGCTTCCACCCAGGGTACTTCCGCCACGGCGCTCCAATCGTCGCTCGTGGCGTCAAGGTAGCTCAACCAGCTCACCGAGTAAGCGTAAAGATAATCGATATCCCTGCCGCGGACCTCCGCAAGTTCGCCCACGAACGTGTCGTAAGCCATCCGGTCCCAAGCGCAGGCCGGCGTGTGCGCGAGGCACATGGCACGCTGGCCGTAGTTGCGCGCCTTGCCGGTCAACCGCGTTACGCGGCTCGTATCGGTCTCGAATCGCGAGCCGTAGAGTGCGAAGAGTTGCGCTCCGACCGCGAGCATGTCCGCGTCGTCGGGGCTCTGGGCGATCAGGCCATCGAGCAGCAGCAGGTAGGCCGGCACGCCGCTCTCGACGAGAGCCGGATCGTTCTGGTTGAGAATCGCCGCTTCGAGCGTGTCCGCTGCGATGGTCCCCAGCAGGCTGGTGCAGCCGCCGCTCAGCGCGGCAGCCAGTACGCCCGCCGCGAGCAGGCCGCACCGTGCGCGGCGAAACGGCACCGGCGCGCGCTCCGGGCGGCGGCCGCCCCGCAGAGACTCAGACCTTTTCCTTGATGCGCGCAGACTTGCCGCTGCGTTGCCGCAGGTAGTAAAGCTTCGCTCGTCGAACATCGCCGCGCCGCTTGACCTTGACGCCCGCAACAGCCGGGCTGTGAACCTGAAACACCCGCTCCACACCTTCGCCATGCGAGACCTTGCGGACGGTGAACGATGAATTGAGCCCACGGTTGCGCTTGGCGATCACTACGCCTTCGTAGGCCTGCAGGCGCTCGCGTTCGCCTTCCTTGACTCGGACCTGGACTATGACGGTATCGCCGGGCGAGAAGTCCGGTAACTCCGGCTTCATCTGTTCCTTTTCCAATTCCTCAATGATTCTGGACATGACTGGATCCTCTCAACCGGGACGCCGTGACCCGACATTGTACGACGCCAGGAGCCTGCGCCGCAGGAGTTTAGCGCTGCAAATTCGATATCGCCGTCCCATCGCGCGATGTCGGATTGAGCCTCTCGCGACTTCCTGCAGCGCAGGCCCCTGGCTACGATATTCCGCTACCCGGTTCGGCGGCAGCGGCCTCCACCCGGTATTCGGCCAGCAGTTCATGTTCCTCGTCGCTCAGGACTCGCGCCTTGAGCAGGTCGGGACGCCTGCGCCAGGTCCGTCCAAGCGCATGCTTAAGGCGCCAGCGCCTGATCCTCTCGTGGTTGCCGCCGAGCAGCACCTCGGGAACGGCCATCCCGTCAACGATTTCCGGGCGCGTGTACTGCGGGTAACCGAGCAGTCCGTGCATGTGCGAGTCGCGCGCGCCGGACTCCTCGTGACCGAGCACGCCCGGCAATAGCCTGGCGACGGCATCGATGACGACAGCAGCCGCGAGTTCGCCTCCGCTAAGGACGTAGTCGCCGACCGAGACCTCTTCGAGTCCCTCCGCCTCGATGATCCGCTCGTCGAGTCCCTCGTAACGCCCCGCAACCAGCAGCAGGCCGGGCGCCCGGGCAAGCTCACCGGCCAACGCGCCATCGAATGCGCGTCCCTGGGCGCTCAGGACCAGCGCTCGGGTGCCCGCCGGAAGCCCCTGGCGCAACGCGCCGATCGCGCCGCGCATCGGTTCGTAGCAGAGCACCATACCGGGCCCGCCGCCGTATGGCCGGTCATCCACGGTCCGGTACCGGTCGCTCGTGAAGGCTCGCGGCGACTCGTGCATGACCTCGATCAGACCGCGCTCGCAGGCGCGGCCGACGACGCCGTGCTGCGTCACGGGATCGATGAGTTCGGAAAACAGTGAAACGACGCCGATCCGATACATGTCACTCTTCCCAGTATTCCGCGTCCCAGTCGACCACGATCACGCGGCGCTCGAGATCGACCTCGCGCACGACTTCTCCGCTCACAAACGGAATCAGCCTGTTTGCTCCGCCCTCTAGTGCAAGCACGTCGTGCGCGCCGCTGGCGAAAAGGTGATCGACTACCCCGAGGGTCTGTCCCGCGGTATCGCATACGGTCAAGCCCTCGAGATCCGTCCAGTAGTACTCCCCCGGCTCGCATGGCGGCAACAGCGCCCGCGCAACGACGATATCCGCACCGATCAGGGCGAGCGCAGCGTCCCTGTCTTCTACGCCCCGAAGCTTGGCGAGCACCTTTCCGCTCCCACCGCTGCCGCCCTCCACTTCCACTTCGTGCAGCTCGCCCCCGTGGGCAAGCGTCCAGCGCTCGAATCGGATGACGTTGTCGCGAGGTTGCGTATAGGAGTGGACCCTGACCCAGCCCTTCACGCCGTGCGCGCCGGAAATTCGGCCGAGCGTCACCAGTTTGTCTTGCGTCGCACTCACTGCACGGCTGCAGGGCGCACCGACCGGATCAGGCGGGTTGCGGCGTACCCCGGTACTGTTTGATCAGGCTTGTCACGCGGTCGGAGGCCTGAGCGCCGTGTGACATCCAGTACTCGGTGCGCTCCAGATCGATCTTGAGCCCGGTTTCGGTGCCGGTAGCGATCGGATTGAAGAATCCGAGCCGCTCGATGTAGGCGCCGTCGCGGCGGTTGCGGCGATCCGTGACCACGATGTGGTAGAAGGGGCGCTTGCTTGCACCGGCACGCGATAACCGAATTCTGACCATTGGAGCGAGATCCTCGAAAAGCTGAAGCGGCTGACCCCCGCCGCTCGCGGAAGCGCGCAATTCTACTCGTTTAGGCGGCAAAAATTAATAGGCGCCAGTCGCGGTGCCGCATTTGTACGCGAGTCACGGCGCCGCCGGCCCCGTTAGCCCGGTCAGCGGCCCCGTTAGCCCGGTCAGCGGCCACCCTTCCCCCGCATGGCCTGGGCCAGCATGCGGTTCATGCCGCCCTTCGCCGCCTGCTTCATCGCTTTGGCGAGCCTGCGATGTTGCTTGAGCAGCCGGCTGACATCCTGCACGGAGAGCCCCGCACCGCGCGCGATCCGGCGCTTGCGAGAACCATCGATGATCGCCGGATGGCGCCGCTCGCGCGGTGTCATCGAGTCGATGAGTGCAATCTGCCGCCGCACCACGCGATCGTCGAATCCGCTGCTGGCCAGCGCGCCGGGTTTGATGCCGGGCAACTTGTCGAGTACGCCGTCGAGGCCGCCGAGGTTTCTTAGCTGCTTGAGTTGATCCCTGAAATCGGCAAGGTTGAGGTCCCGGCCCCGTTTGACCTTGCGCGCCATTCGCTCGACCGAATCGTGGTCGACATTGCCCTGAACCTGCTCGACAAGACCGACCACGTCGCCCATGCCGAGAATGCGCGAGGCGAACCGATCCGGCACGAACGGCTCGAGCGCATCGAGCTTCTCGCCCGTGCCGATGAGCTTGATCGGCAGCCCCGTGACTGCGCGTACGGAGAGCGCCGCGCCGCCGCGTGCGTCGCCGTCCGCCTTCGTCAGGATCACGCCCGTCAACGGTAATGCCTCGTTGAATGCGCGCGCGGAGTTCACGGCATCCTGACCGGCCATCGAATCGAGCACGAACAGCGTTTCGTGCGGCGCGACAGCCGAGTGGATTGCGCTCGCCTCGGCCATGAGCGCCTCGTCAACGTGCAGCCGCCCTGCCGTATCGAGAATCAACCAGCGGCTACCGCGCCTGGCGCCGTCCTCGCGTGCCGCGGCCGCGATCGCGGCCGGGTCCGAAGACGGAGACTCGAACAACGCCGCGCCAAGTTCCGCAGCGAGCCTGCCAAGCTGTTCGCGGGCCGCCGGGCGATAAACGTCAGTGCTCGCAAGCAGAATCTCCGCGTTCGAGTGCTTCGCAAGCATCCCGACGAGCTTGCCCGCGGTCGTGGTCTTGCCGGCGCCCTGCAGACCCACGAGCATGATCACCGAAGGCCGCCCCTTGCCGGTGACGGGCTTCGCATCCCCGCCGAGCACACTGACCAGTTCGTCGTGGACGATCTTGACGAAGACCTGACCCGGGTTCAGGCTTCGCGCCACCTCCTGGCCGCTCGCACGCTCGCGCACGCGCTTGACGAGTGTCCTGACGACGGGCAGCGCGACATCCGCTTCGAGCAGCGCCATGCGGATCTGGCGCACCGTATCGCGGACATTGTCTTCGGTGATACGGCCGCGGCCGGTCACCTGACGTACGGCGCGGCCGAGCCGCTCGGACAACGTTTCGAACATCCGGCTATTGTAGGAAAAAGCGCTTCCTGACACCCGTCGGGCTGCGTTGAATTCAGGGACACGTTCGGTCGAACGAAGATGCGACTTCGTTGAACGAGGATCGAGTTCCTGGACACGACCGAACGCGGCACCAGGAAAGTGCGTGACTCGCTGCCGCCGACCGAGGATGAGCGGAAACTGCGCGTCGCCGGGAGCCGCTGAGGCGGCCCCGGCGGCCCGTTGCACGGCCAGACCGTCGCTCGCTGCTAGAAAGCGCGCTCGACGGCGTCGCTCAGGCGGTCGATCGCGGTCACGTCGATCCCGATCTGCCTGCGCGGCCGGTTGGCGCGCGGCACGAGTGCGCGCCGGAAGCCGTGCTTCGCCGCCTCGCCGAGCCGCTCTTCGCCGAACGGTACCGGCCTGATATCACCCGTGAGGCCCGCCTCGCCGAAAACGACGAGGTCGTCGACGACCGCTTGCTCGCGGAAACTCGACAGCACCGCCAGCGCGACCGCGAGATCGGACGCGGTCTCGGTCACGCGCAGCCCGCCGACGATGTTGGCGTAGACGTCGCTGTCGCCGATCGAAATACCGCAGTGCCGATGCAACACGGCGAGCAGGAGACCCAGCCGCTGGGCGTCGAAACCGTGCGCGATACGGCGCGGCTGCTGGCTCAGGCTCTGGTCGACCAGCGCCTGGACCTCCACGAGCACCGGGCGCGTGCCCTCTCGCGTGACGAGCGTCACGCTGCCGGGAACGGGCTCGGAGCGCTTGGAGAGGAATATCGCCGAGGGATTCTTCACTTCCCTGAAGCCGTCGTCGGTCATGACGAAGAAACCCATCTCGTTGGCGGCCCCGAAACGGTTCTTGACGGCGCGAACGATCCTGAAACGGCTGCCGAGGTCGCTCTCGAAATAGAGCACCGTATCGACCATGTGCTCGAGCACGCGCGGACCCGCGAGCGTACCCTCCTTGGTCACGTGACCCACGAGCAGCGTCGTGACATTGCGGGTCTTTGCGCATCGGACGAGCTGGGCCGCACACTCGCGCAACTGGCTCACGGAACCGGGCGCCGATTGCAGCTCGGCGCTGTACAGCGTCTTGATCGAATCGATGACGAGCAACGCCGGCGGCTTCGTTTCGATCTGAGCGAGGATCGTCTCCAGACAGGTTTCGGCAAACAGGCTCACCGGAGCCGATTCGGCGCCAAGCCGGCGTGCCCTGAGGCCAATCTGGTCGAGCGACTCCTCGCCCGTCACGTAACAGGTATCGACGCGCTCTGCGACGTTGGCCAACGCCCTTAACAGCAACGTCGACTTGCCGATTCCCGGATCGCCGCCGATGAGCACCACCGAGCCCGGCACCAGCCCCCCGCCGAGGACCCGATCGAGCTCGCCGAGGCCGCTCTCGATCCGCGCAACGGAGCCGGTTTCCACACGGTCGAGCCGGGTCAGCTCGACTCGGCCGGAGTATTGCGCCTGCCTCGCCCGGTCGGGCAGCGCCCGCGTTTCGTTCAGGGTATTCCACGCACCGCAGTCGGGACACTGGCCCTGCCACTTCGGATGCCGGGCGCCGCAGGCATCGCAGCAGTAGACGGGCTTGCTCTTGGCCATGGAGGGTCAGGATAGCCGAAACGCCGGAGGGAGTGTCGACAGTGGACTCCTTCGCCGTAGTCGTCGCTGGCGTAGTCTTCGAACCTGGTGTGTTGCCCGAAAAACGTCAGCTTCACCATGCCGGTCGGGCCGTTGCGTTGCTTGCCGATGATGATCTCGGCAGTGCTGCCGTTTGTTCGCGGCCCACCGTCCCGCTCGTAATAGTCTTCCCGGTAGATCAGCAAAACCAGATCGGCGTCCTGCTCGATCGGGGCCGCTTGTCGGTACGCGACTCCACGCCGCGATTGAGTTGCGAGAGTGCAACCACGGGCAGATCGAGCTCTTTCGACAGTGCTTTCAAGGACCGGGAAATCTCCGACATCTCGGCCACGCGGTTGTCGGCATAGCCCGGTGCGCGCATGAGCTGCAGGTAATCGACAACGACCAGGCCGATCTCGTGTTCGCGCCTGAGGCGCCGGGCGCGGGCCCGGACTTCCGTGGGCGTCAACGCTGCAGAGTCGTCGATGAGAATCGGCGCGTCCGACAACAAATTAGTTGCAGAGTCGATCCGGTGCGAGGGCACAGCCGTATAGTGCTGTTTCCCAAGGTCATATTGCGTGACTTGAGCCAGGGAACTGATCATCCGGAACACGAGCTGCTCGGCAGACATCTCCATGCTGAAAATCGCCGTCGGCACCTTTTTCTTGATCGCCGCGTTCTGGGCGATGTTGACCGCGAGCGCCGTCTTGCCCATTGACGGCCGGCCCGCGATGACAATGAATTCGCCGCCCTTGAGCCCCCCTGTTTTTCGGTCGAGATCCGCAAAACCGGTCGCGATGCCCGTGATTCCGTCATCGGCGTGGGACAGGGTATCGATGAGGTCGATCGCGTCCGGCAGGATCTCCCTGACAGGGCGGAAGTCCTTCCCGGAGTGCTGGCCGCGATCGGCAACCTCAAACACGCGTTGCTCGGCAAGGTCAACGAGGTCGCTGGCGCTGCGGCCTTCGCTGTCGTGGACGCTGGTTGCGATCGCGCCGCCAATCTCGACCAGTTGGCGGAGCATCGAGTTCTCGCGCACGATCTCAGCGTACGCGCGGATGTTCGTGGCGCTCGGCGTCGCCTCGACGAGTTCCGCGAGGTAATCCAGCCCCCCGGCGGCGCCCAGCGGTAACCGCGTCGGGAGGCTGATTGTCGTCAATCAGCCGCGCCAGCGTCCTGAAGATGAGTCTGTGATCGGCGCGGTAGAAGTCGTCGTCGGCGACTACGTCTGCGACCCGGTCCCAGGCTTTGCGATCGAGCATGATCCCGCCGAGCAGGGACTGTTCGGCCTCGACGGAATGCGGCGGCTTGCGTAGTCCGACCGCATTGCGGGAGATGTCCGTCGTAGAGGCAACTTCTGCCATTGTTTCTCCGGTATGCGCCGGTGCAGCTTATCACGCGGAGCTCGGCTCAGACCGTCTCCGCGCCATCGCCGCCATCCGCTCTGCCAGCAGCCGTTTCGGCATGGTCGGACTGCTCCGAATCAGTCGATTCATCCTCACCGTCGGCCGCTACTTCAGTCCCGGCGGCTTCGCCAGCATCTTCAGCCGCAGCTTCGGCGGCTTCATCGGACTCGACCGACGCTTCACCTGCAAGCTCCGGTGCTTGCTCGGCCTCTTCGGGATCGTTCGATGCGACCACGACCTTCAGGGGAACGTGCACGTCCGCGTGAAGATGCAGCTCGATCACATGCTCGCCGACGACGCGCAGCGGCCCTTCGGGCAGCCTGACCCGGCTGCGCTCGACCGTCACACCGAGTTCCTCGCAGGCGGCGACGATGTCGATCGAGCCGACCGAACCGAAGAGCTTGCCTTCGGCGCCGACCCGCGCCTCGATCCGAACGACCTGGCCCTCCAGTTTCTCCGCCTGCCCGCTGGCAGCGGCGACCTCAGCATCGGCCTTCGCTTCGAGTTCGGCCCGCATCGCTTCGAATCTGACGATGTTCTCCGACGTCGCTAGCGCAGCTTTTCCCTTCGGGATCAGATAGTTACGCGCGTATCCCGGTTTGACATGGACGCGTTCGCCAATGCGTCCGACATTATCTATCGTCTCCAGCAGAAAGATTTCCATGGCTCGGTTCCTCCAGTCACTGCGCTGCGCGAAGCGGTGCACGCAAGTCGAATATATTGTCCACTAAACCGGTAGCGCTCAAGCCGAAAACTCCGAGCGGAGTCAACGGCGGGACCAGCAACACGTACGCCGCGCCAGTCACAAGCGGATGCCACTGGCGCGCATGCGCCCAGGCATGCACGACAGCAAGACCTTGAAACAGGAAGCAGAACACGATCAGCGGCGACAGACTCTGAACTGCAGTCAGCGCAGGAATCAGTCCAAGCACGAGCAGTACCATCGACGTAATGCCGAGGACACGCCCAAGCCTGAGCGCGCGAAACGCGGTGCCGAAACCGGCCATGTCGCGCACGAGCGTGATCCACCAGTACCCCAGCAACAATGCACCGATCACCTGCAGGAGCACCGCGGCCATGAGCACGTTGAACAGCATCGGCGCGCCGGCGGCGAGTGCCGTGAGTTCCTGTTGGCTCGCGCCGCTCTCGCGAAACACCTCCACCAGTCGCTCGATCACCGGCCCCAGAACGACGTTTGGATCGGGCCCGACTGTGCTCGCGAGGAGCGCGGCCACAACGCAGAACGACACCGTGCCCTGAAACGCGAATCCCAGGCTACCGGACCAGCGCAGCAAGGCGCCCATTCCAACACCGGCGAACATCGCCACGGCACCGAGCAGCACGAGGTCGGTCGATGCAGCGTCGATGATAATGGCGATGATCGAAACGCCCAACATGCCGGCGGCAGCGCTCACGCTGCCCGCGAGCGGTCCTCGGCGGGCGGTCTCGAGAATCAGCAGCGCCGTTGCCACGAACGGAAACACGGGCGTTGCGATGACCGCAAAGGCGACGAGCAGAGAGCGCCGCGCCAGCAGCCGTACGATCAGTGCCTTCATGACCCGCGCCGTGTCACTGCGAACGCCGGCGAAACGCGGGACATGCGCGTACGCGGCGGCCGCCAGTTCAGTGATGATCCGTGTAGGGCAAGAGCGCCAGAAATCGCGCGCGCTTGATCGCGGTTGCGAGCTGGCGTTGATACGGCGCTCTCGTGCCCGTGATCCGGCTCGGAACGATCTTGCCGGTTTCGGTGATGTGCTGCTTGAGCGTCGCCAGATCCTTGTAGTCGATCTCCTCGCCGCCCTCCGCGGTGAACCTGCAAAACTTCTTCCGGCGGTAGTACCTGGCCATGCTCAGTTCTCCTTCGCTGCGGAGTCGTCCGCGCTCTCAGCGGAATCGTCATCTGTGCTTTCGTCACCGGATTCATCCGAATCGGCCGCTGCCGCAGACTTCGTTGAAGACTTCTTGCGCGTAGCGGTCCTTCCGGTTCGCTTGCTTGCAGCGGGCTTCGCTTCGGCCGCTGCATCGTCGCCAGCCGCTGCGGAGTCCTCGGCGTCGGCAGCTTGCGCTTCATCGGACGCTGCTGCTTCAGGCGCGGCCTCCGTTTGCTGCGCCGGCTGCTCGTCGGGGCCGCCTTTGCTCTCGGGCTCCGCTTTGGCCTTGGGTTTCGCTTTCGGTTTGGCTTTCGGCTTGGCTTTCGGCTTTGCTTTCGGTTTCGGCTTGGGCTCCGCCTTGGCTGTTTCGCCAGCCTTGGCCTTGGGCTTGGCCTTGGGCATGGGCGTGGGCTTGGCCTCTTTCCCGGCTGCAGGGTCGAGCTCCGTTTCCCCGTCCGGCTTGGCCTCGGGGACCGCCTTGACCTCGGGAGCCCCCTTGGCCGCGGGAGCCGCCTTGGCATCCTCGCTTGCAGTGGCGTCCTCGTCCGGTTTGGCCTTGGCGTCCGGTTTCTCCCTGGAATCCGGCTTTGCCTCGGCATCGTCCTTCGCCTCGGGCTTCGCTTTGGCTTCGGGCTTCGCTTTGGCGTCGGACTCCGCTTTGGCCTCGGGCTTCACCTTGGCCTCGGACTCTGCTTTGGCGTCGGTCTCCGCCTTGGCCGCGGGAGCCGACTTCGCCTCGCGGGCAGCCTTGGCGTCGGCGCGAGAACGGCGCTCTCGATCGGAAGACTGAGCTTCCCTCGCCTTTTCTTCCGCGTAGGCCTGGGCCATGACCGACGGTTCGCTGACCGCCTTGTCACACCGAATGACGAGATGACGCAATACCGCGTCGCTGAAACGGAACGCACCGACAAGTTCATCGAGCGCCGGCTGGTCGCACTCGACGTTAAACAGCGCATAGTGCGCCTTGTGAACCTTGGAGATTGAGTGAGCGAGCTGCCTGCGCCCCCAATCCTCTTCGCGATGGACGGTTCCGCCGGCCCCCTCGATCATGCCGCGGTAGCGCTGCATCATCGCGGGCACCTGCTCGCTCTGGTCAGGATGGACCAGGAACACGACTTCATAGTGTCGCATCGGGACTCCCTTCGGATTACAGCCTCCCGTCCGGCGGTGAGGCAAGGAGTTGACTGCTTGTATCGGGCTCACAGAGCCACAGGGCGCGGAATGCTACTTGACCGCCGTCGGAAGCTCAAGCGGCCGTTGCGCGCAGCGGCTACGGACTGCCAATCGGCCGGCGGAGCTTTAGCTGCAACATCGAAACAACAAACGCCCTGATGGGGGCGACGTCGCTACGAGGGATCGACCGGGCAATGCCGTAACAGTTCGTAGAGCACGACGCCGCACGCGACCGATACGTTCAGGCTCGCAACGACGCCACGCATCGGAATCGCAACAAGATCGTCGCAGCATTCCCGCGTCAGGCGTCGAAGTCCTTGTCCTTCACCCCCGATGACGACCGCGAGGGGCGTTCGCCATTCATATTCGTAGAGCGACTGCTGCGCGGAGCCATCGGCACCGAGCGTCCAGACCCCGGCTTCCTTGAGCCAGGCGAGCGTTCGCGCAAGGTTCGGGGCGCGAAATACCGGGATGGTCTCCGCAGCACCGGTCGCGGCTTTCCGTGCGGCCGGTGTCAGTCCACTAGCGCGTGACCTCGGAACGATGACGGCATCGATACCCGACGCGTCGGCCGTACGCAGACAGGCACCGAGATTGCGCGGATCCTCGACCCGATCGAGCGCGAGCAGCCTGAGCGAGCGGCCGCGCTCGACAACCAGTGTCTCAAGCTCACGCACGGTGAATTCCCGCGCCGCCTGAACTTCAATGACGACGCCCTGATGGCTGCCGTGGCCCGTTTTCAGGTCCAGCGCCGAACGGCTTGAATGCTTGACCTCGATGCCCTGCGCTTTCAGCGACGCTGCAATGCCGGAGAGCCGTTCTCCCGCCGCGCGCTCCTGCAACCAGGCCGCGACGACAGCTTCGGGCCGTCTGTCGAGAACGGTCTTCACCGCATGGATGCCGTAAACGAGCCGCTCTTTGGAGTCAGTCACGCCTGCGCCGCCTCCCGCGTTCGGCACGCTTCGCGCGCCCACCGGACTCAATCGGGACGAAGTCGATCTTGCGTTCCTCGACATTGACAGCGGCGAGCCGGACTTCGAGCGAATCGGCCAGGCGGTAGCGGGCGCCGCCGCGTTCGCCTTCGAGCATCATCCCTGACGCATGGCGACGATAGTAGTCGCCCGGCAGAGTGCTCGCGTGCACGAGTCCGTCAACCTGAAGCTCCGGCACGCGCACGAAGAGGCCGAAATGCACGACACCGGTGACTACGACCTCAAACGGATCGCCGACCCTGTCCTTCATGTAGGCGCACTTGAGCTGTTCCTCGACATCCCATACGGCCTCGTCGGCGCGCCGCTCGGCCCGTGAACAATGCTCTCCCAGGCGTTGCATATCGGTCAGCGAGTACGGATAGCCCCTGTGCCCGCCGGGCTTCGACGATTGCCTGAGCGACCACTTGAGGGCCCTGTGGACGAGCAGATCAGGATACCGGCGAATCGGTGAAGTGAAATGTGCGTAGGCGCCGAGGGCAAGCCCGAAGTGACCGAGGTTTCGCGGTTGATAGCGCGCCTGGTTCATCGAACGCAGGACCATCGATTCGACGAGCTCCGCTTCGGGCTTGCCTGCCAGGCTTGCGATCAGCCGGCTGAACTGCCGCGGTTCGGGCTTGCCCTGCGGCAGCGCATCAAGGCGCAGCATCCGCAACGCTGTCGAGATTTCCTCGATGCGATCGGGGTCCGGTTCCTGATGGACCCGGTACAGGCCAGGCAAACGGGAACGGCGTATCTGCTTCGCCGCTTCGACATTCGCGGCGATCATGCACTCTTCGATGAGCCTGTGAGTGAGCAGGCGTTGCGTCGGGCGCAGATATCTGACCTTGCCGCCGGTATCGAGCTCGATCACGGTTTGCGGCAAGTCGAAGTCGATCGCACCGCGCTGTCGACGGGCTCCTTCCAGCGCCCGATAGACTGCGCGCAGGTGTTTGAGCCCTGGTATGAGCTTCTCGTGCTCGCCCTGCTGCCCCTTGCCGTTTAGCAGCTCTGTGCTCCGGGTATAGGTCAGGCGCGCCGCCGAACTCATTACGGCTTCGAAAAAGCGCGACCGGGTGACCCGGCCACTCCGGGAAACCTCCATCTCGCAGGCAACACACAGGCGATCAACACCAGGATTGAGCGAGCACAGGCCGTTCGACAACGACTCGGGCAGCATCGGCACCACCCGATCGGGGAAATAGACGGAAGTGCCTCGCGCACGCGCTTCGGTGTCGAACGCGGACCCCGTCTCGACATAGTGACTCACATCCGCGATCGCAACGATGAGCCGCCAGCCCTTTCCCCGCGGCTCGCAATAGACTGCATCGTCAAAATCCCTGGCGTCAGTGCCGTCGATCGTGACGAGATCGAGATCGCGCAGATCTTCACGCCCGACCATTGCTTTTCGACCGACCGAACGCGGTACCTTTTCGGCCGCCTTGACGACGGGACTCGGCCACTCGTCGGGAATGCCGTGCGCCTTGATCGCGGCGTCCGTTTCGGCGCCGGGCCGGACGCGGGTGACTACGCCCGTGGTGAGATCAATGCGTCCCGACACGGCGTATTCGAACGTGCGACTCCGAGTCAACTGCCCGTCGCGCACCATGGCCTTCAGACGCTGCTCGAGTGCGCGAAGCTGCTGCGCCTCGTGAATGTCGACCGCCGCGCCAAGCGATTCGAGGTTCAGGGGTGCATCGGCTGCCGCAACGACCTCGAGAATCCTGTCGCGTCTCGGGATTCGGTGGGCGTAGCGGCGCTCGCGCGAGCGTGCGCCGTACCGGGCGCGTGAGGCCATCAGCTACCGCCTTGACGCTTCAACGGCTTGATGCCCCTTCCAACGGCCGAACGCGATCCGTCCCGAGTCGCAACGTGCAACGCCGCGTAAACTCGACCTCCTCAGTCCGCTTCTGCCGCCCCTTGTTCGGCTGCAGCTTGCTCGGCAGCTGCAGCTTCCTCCACGCGCGCCGCACTCAGGATATTCGCGAGCGCGAAATTGCCTTCGTGGCACTCGTACGGCAGAACACGGTAGCCAGGCTGGTTGGTCAGCGGCAACGCGATGGTGAACGGCGCCGTGTAGAGCCCCGGGTCGTTGACGGTAACCTCATAGTCGATCCGATGCTCGGCGACGCGAGTAAAGCGCTCCGTGAGCGTGATCGCCGGCGTCGTCGGCAAACCGCCGCCGTTGAGGCCGATCCCCGTCTCGCCGCGGAAGTTTGTCGTCGCCACGACCAGCGTGTCGCCTTCCCAGCGGCCGACCGGGTTGCCCATGTAGCTGCGGATAGCGTCGTCCACGTGCGGGCGTCCGTCCAGGTGAACGATGCGCGCCTCGTGCACCATCTCGTGATTGATCACGACGGCATCCGGTGTCTGGAAGATCCTGAGACCGTTGCCGTAGATGACCGGCAATACCGAACCGACGACGCCGCGGGTGATGCAGCGGTCGTAGAGCCTGAGATCGAGCCAGGACGCCGGCGGAGGAGCCTCGCCGCGTGCCGGTCTCGAGGCGCGAACGGCTTCGCCTTCGGGTGTCAGAGCGGGGAAGCGGCCATTGGGCGGGTCGACAATGAGCGACGTCTGCCGGTAGCTGCGGATGCCGCGCTCGGAGAGAAACGGCGTGCCGCCCTCGTCGAGCCGCGAGACCTCCGCATCGTTGCGTTCCTGACGCTCCGCGTACTCCTCGTCCGTGAGGTAGAGCCGATCGCCGAATTCCTCCGGACGCTGCAACGGTACGCCGCGCATGTCGTCGCTCGAAAAGACGCCCGTGAGGTCCGGATGCCCCCACGGCGTGCGCGGCACCGTCCAGTTCGGGTCGATGTCCTCGTCCTGGGCGAACGACGTGCCCGGACCATTGACGAAGGCCAACGCGAGCAGGCCTGAGGCGAGAGTAGCGAATGCCCGATTCATCGTGGTTCCCCCGAACGATCGTATGCGCAAAGAGTATACGCGTTCAGTTATCATGGCGGACAATCAGACAATCCAGAATCGTGCAGGAGGGCTCAACAGCGATGACATGCCTTTCGCCCGGACTTCGGGCGTCCATCGCCACTATCGCGGCGTCGATTCTCTGCGTTGCGTGCACGGACGCGCAAAATCAGCCTGAAGCAATCGACAGCCCGCCTGATACGAACGTCGGCAGCCCGCCCGACCTGAACGGTGTGTGGCAGGCCATGGGCACCGCCCACTGGAACCTTGAAGCGCATTCGGCCGAGGCTTTGCCCTTCTTCTGGCAACTCGGCGCGATCGCGGCGATTCCCGCCGGCCAGAGCTATGTCGTGGGCGGCGAGATCCCGTACCTTCCCGAGGCGCTCGCCCAGCGTGAAGCGAACCGGACCGGCTGGCCTGCCAACGATCCCGAAGTGAAGTGCTACCAGCCGGGGATCCCCAGGGCAACGTACCTGCCGTACCCGTTTCGCATCGTGCAGGGCGTCGGCGACATCCTGTTCGCCTACGAGTTTGCGAGCGCGAACCGCGTGGTCTACATGGACGAGCATGTCGACTCGCCCATCGACAGCTACATGGGATGGTCGAACGGCCGCTGGGAAGGCGAAACACTGGTCGTCGATGTCACCGATTTCAACGGGCTGACCTGGTTCGACCGCGCCGGCAATCATCACAGCGACGCGCTGGAGGTGACGGAGCGATACACGCCGCGCGGCCCGAATCACATCGACTATGAAGCGACGATCACCGACCCGAACACCTTTTCAAGTCCCTGGACGATCTCGATGCCGCTCTATCGCAGAGTGGAGGACAATTCGCAGATACTGGAATACAAGTGCGTCGAGTTCGCCGAGGAATTGCTCTACGGACACCTCAAGCGAGTCGAGGAAGAGTGACAGCGATCAGGAGACCGACCATGCGAGCCAGACTTATGAGTTGCATTGCCGGCGCGGCCTGCTCGCTCGCCGGCGTCGTCGCGGCGAATGCCCACCACGCATTATCTGCCGAATACGACAACACCAGGCCGATCCGTCTCTAGGGCACGGTAA
>JAQAJI010000025.1 GCA_028278665.1 Candidatus Rariloculus versatilis | reverse complement strand
GGACCAGTATACGCTGGTGCGGCTGCCCGCGGGCTGATTGCGGGATCCGGCGAGCCAGGTGAGCGCGCGCACTCGCAAGCGTCGTCCGTACGACAACACCGCACCCCTGACGCCATACGCGACTTGATGTTCAACCTTGTGTGCGCGGCGCCGGGTCGGGACTTGAGGTGAAGCTGGTGCTCAGGCTTCGTAGACGCCGCGAAAGCGATTGACGACTTCGCAGAAGAGCTTCGCCGTCATTTGCGCATCGTAAAGGGCCGAGTGCGCCCGGTCGTCTTCCCATGCCAGGCCCGCCGCGGCTACGGCACGGCTGAGCACGGTCTGACCGAAGGCGACACCGGCCAGAGTCGCCGTATCGAAGCTTGAAAACGGGTGAAAGGGGTTGCGCTTGACCCTGGCGCGCTCGACGGTCGCGTTGACGAATTGCAGATCGAAGAACGCGTTGTGACCGACGAGGATCGCGCGCTGGCAACTCTGGGCCTTTACTTCGCTGCGAATCGGTTTGAACAGGCGCCGCAACGCCTCGCCTTCGTCGAGCGCTGGCCTCAGCGCGCTGTACGGGTCGATTCCGGTCACTTTGAGTGACGCCGGGTCGAGTCTTGCCCCCTCGAACGGCTTGACGATGTAACGGTGGCTATCCCTGATCACGAGTTCACCTTCGTCGTTCATGCCGAGCAGCACAGCGGCGACTTCGAGCAGCGCATCGGTGGCGGGGTTCAGTCCGCCGGTCTCGACGTCCACAACAACCGGCAGGAACCCCCTGAACCTGTTGGAGATCGTGGTCACTGGCGGAGCTTGCGCGCAAGTGCGCGGGGGCGACCGAGCGCCGGGTCGTCTTGACCGGTAATGGGCAAACCCCGATCATAGCGCCCGCATGGAGCCGGCCCGGCATCGGTTGGCATAGCCGCCGCATCCTAGCAGGAGGCCCTCGTGAAATCACTTCGGAAGTTCCCGGCCGCCGCATTCCGGCGGGGCCGCTAGCGGTGGCTACCGCACGACCGCTGCCGTTCGCCGGCATTACGCCCGACGACCCCGACGCCGAGGAAACGCAGGAGTGGCTTGAGTCGATCGATTCGGTGCTGCGCGTGCACGGCGCCGAGCGCGCCCACTACCTGCTCGAGCGGATGATCGATCATGCGCGGCGTTCGGGCGCCTATCTGCCATACAGTCCCAATACCGCCTATCTCAACACGATTCCGGTCGACCAGCAGCCGGAATACCCGGGCGACAGGCTCATCGAGCGACGCATCGAGGCCTACATCCGCTGGAATGCGATGGCGATGGTCGTGCACGCGAATCGCAAGAGTTCCGAGTACGGAGGCCATATCGCGAGCTACGCATCGGCCGCAACGCTGCATGAGGTCGGTTTCAACCACTTCTGGCGGGCGCCGACGCAAGAGCATGGCGGCGACCTGATCTATTTCCAGGGTCATTCCTCGCCCGGCATTTATGCCCGCGCTTTTCTTGAGGACCGGCTCAGCGAAGAGCAGCTCGATCATTTCAGGCAGGAGGTCGAAGGTCCGGGCCTTTCGTCCTATCCGCACCCCTGGCTCATGCCGGACTTCTGGCAGTTTCCGACGGTCTCGATGGGACTCGGTCCGCTCATGGCCATCTACCAGGCGCGTTTCATGCGCTACCTCGAACACCGCGGCATCCTGCCCGCTCAGGACCGCAAGGTCTGGTGTCTGCTCGGCGACGGCGAGACTGACGAACCGGAAGCCATGGGCGCGATCACGATGCCCGTGCGCGAAAAGCTCGACAATCTCGTTTTCGTCATCAACTGCAACCTGCAGCGCCTTGACGGCCCGGTCCGCGGCAACGGCAAGATCATTCAGGAACTCGAGGCGGCGTACCGGGGCGCCGGCTGGAACGTCATCAAGGTCATCTGGGGATCGCGCTGGGACACGCTGCTCGCCCGCGACAGCCTCGGTTTGCTGCGGCGGACAATGGAAGAGTGCGTCGACGGCGAGTACCAGAACTTCAAGGCCAAGGGCGGCGCCTACACGCGAGAACACTTCTTCGGCCGGGATCCGGCACTCATGGAGATGGTCGCGCACCTGTCCGACAGCGATATCTGGCGGCTCAATCGCGGCGGGCACGATTCCCTGAAGGTCTATTCCGCCTACCAAAACGCCGTCAATCACAAGGACCGCCCGACCGTGATCCTGGCCAAGACCGTCAAGGGCTACGGCATGGGCGCGGCCGGCGAGGGCCAGAACGTCACCCATCAGAAAAAGAAGCTCGACGAGGACGACCTGAAGGCCTTCCGCGATCGCTTCAGGCTACCGATTCGCGACGAGGATCTGGCCGAGTTGCCCTACGCGAAACCGCCTGCCGACAGCGAGGAAATGCGCTACCTCAGGGAGTCGCGCGAGCAGCTCGGCGGCTGGCTGCCGGCGCGCAGGACCGACTGCGAGCCACTGGAGGTCCCCGGGCTCGAATTCTTCCGCACCCAGCTCAAGGGCAGCCGCAAGCGCACGATTTCGACGACCATGGCGCTTGTGCGCATGCTGAGCGCGCTGGCCCGCGACAAGGCGATCGGCAGGCATATCGTGCCGATCGTGCCGGACGAGGCGCGCACCTTCGGCATGGAGGGCATGTTCCGCCAGATCGGCATCTATTCGTCCGTCGGTCAGCTCTACACGCCGCAGGACGCCGATCAGCTCAGCTACTACCGCGAGGACGTCAAGGGCCAGATTCTCGAGGAGGGCATCAACGAGGCCGGCTCCTACTGTTCCTGGATTGCCGCGGGGACCGCATATTCGAACCACGGCGTGAAGATGATCCCCTTCTACATCTTCTATTCCATGTTCGGTTTCCAGCGCATCGGCGATTTCGCCTGGGCCGGCGGCGACATGCAGGCGCGCGGTTTCCTGATCGGAGCGACGGCAGGGCGCACGACTCTCGCCGGCGAAGGGCTGCAGCACCAGGACGGTCACAGCCAGCTCGTGGCGACCACGATCCCGAACTGCCGGGCCTACGATCCCTGCTATGCCTACGAACTCGCCGTGATCGTGCAGGACGGGCTCCGGCGAATGTGCGCCGAGCAGGAGAACGTCTTCTACTACATCACCTGCATGAACGAGAACTACGTTCAACCGCCGATGCCCGACGGTGTCGAAGAGGGCATTCTGCGGGGGATATACCCGCTTGAGTCCGGCGGACCGGGCGAAACTCGCGTGCAGTTGCTGGGTTCGGGCACCATCCTGCGCGAAGTGCTCGCCGCCGCCGAAATGCTCGAGCGCGACTTTGACGTGCCGGCCGACGTCTGGAGCGTCACGAGCTTCAGCGAACTGCGCCGGGAGGCGCTGGCCGTGGAGCGGTGGAACGAACGCCATCCGGATGAGGAGCCGCGCGTGAGCCATGTCGCACAGTGCTTCGCGGGCACGGCAGGGACGTTCGTGGCGGCGACCGACTACGTCAAGACGGTGCCGGACCAGATCCGTCAGTGGGTGCCGGGACCCTATACCGTGCTCGGTACGGACGGATTTGGCAGGAGCGACAGCCGCGCGGCGCTGCGCGAATTCTTCGAAGTGGACCGCAAGTCCATCGTCGTCTCGGCGCTCAAGGCTCTGGTCGATGACGGCGCGATCGAACGGCAGACGCTGAGCCGGGCGATTGCCGATCTCGGCATCGATCCCGCGAAACGCGATCCGGTCGATCTCTGAAGCGGCCGAAGCGCGCTTTGTCATGCAGGTCGTCATTCCCGATCTCGGCGACTTCACCGATGTGGAAGTCATCGAGGTGCTCGTCTCGCCCGGCGACGATGTCGCACCCGAAGACGCCCTGATCACGCTCGAGACCGAGAAAGCGGCGATGGACGTACCGTCGCCGGCCGCGGGCACGGTCGTTGAGCTCAAGGTCAAGGTCGGCGACCTGGTCAACGCCGGCGACGAGGTGTTGTTGCTGAGTCCGGCCGCGGGTGCGCATGAGCCGGAAGCGTCGGCTGAGCCGGCCGAACGCGCAGCGGCAGCGGCAGCGGCAGCAATGCCGACGAGCGAACCGCCGCAGTCTCGAGATGCTGATGCTGCGACTGCTACCCGGTCGACTGCGACGGCAGCAACGCCCCCGCTGTCTGGAGCCGCCGACGCTGCATCCGCTGCCCGGCCGGCGACGGCGGCTGCGACTACAGCGCCGTCAGTGTCGCCGGCGCCCGCCGCGGTGCGAGGCAACGCTCCTGCTCCGGCGTTTGTCTTCGACGAGGCTGGCTTCTCACGCGCCCACGCGAGCCCGTCGGTGCGCAAGCTCGCGCGCGAACTCGGCGTGGATCTGGGCCGCGTGACGGGCACGGCGCCGAAAGGTCGCGTGACGACGGACGACGTGAAGGCCTACGTCAAGGGCGTCATGACGGGCGCGATCGGCGCCGGAGCGGCCCTGCCGAGCGTACCGGACGTCGATCACGCGAAATTCGGACCGGTCGAGATCGCTCCGCTCAGCCGCATCCAGCGAATTTCCGGGCCCCGGCTGCATGCGAGCTGGGTCAACGTGCCCCATGTCACACAGCACGACGAGGCCGACATCACGGAACTCGAAAAGACGCGTCGCGCGCTCGCCGACGGGGCTCGCGAGCGAGGCGTGAAGCTGACGCCGCTCGCGTTTGTGCTACGCGCCTGCGTGCTGACACTCGATGAGTTTCCGCGCTTCGGCGCATCGCTTGCCGCGGACGGCGAACAGATCGTGCTCAAGCAATACACTCATATCGGCTTCGCGGCGGATACGCCGAACGGGCTCGTCGTACCCGTGATTCGCGATGCCGACCGAAAGGACATCTACGAACTTGCCGCGGCGCTCGGCGAACTCAGCGCTCGGGCGAGAGCCGGCAAGCTCAGGGTCAAGGACATGCAGGGTGGCGTGTTTACCGTATCGAGCCTCGGCGGCATCGGCGGCAGTTTCTTCACGCCGATCATCAATGCGCCGGAAGTCGCGATTCTCGGCGTGTCGCGCAGCAACTGGAAGCCGGCACTGCGCAATGGCGAGTTCGTACCGCGCCTCTATCTTCCGTTGTCGCTGTCCTACGATCACCGCGCCATCGACGGGGCGGCGGCCGTTCGGTTCACGACGCGGCTTGCCGAACGGTTGGGCCAGGTCGACGCCCTGCTCGAGGCGATCCCGTGAGCGCGGCCAAGCGCCCGCAACCTGTCCGGTGCACTACGACGAGCGGGCCGAAGGCGTACCGTCGGCCCGAGACGGTCCGATGAGCGCGGCCGAAACGCGCCGGCAACTCGTGGTGCTCGGCGCCGGGCCCGGGGGGTACACGGCGGCGTTCCGCGCCGCGGATCTCGGCATGAAGGTCACGCTCGTGGAGCGCTGGCCGGCCCTCGGCGGCGTGTGTCTGAATGTCGGCTGCATTCCGTCCAAGGCACTGCTGCATGCCGCGCGCGTCGTCGAGGAAGCGCACGATGCGAGCGAGTTCGGGATCGAGTTCGGCCGTCCCGCGGTCGATCCGGGCAAGCTCATGGCCTGGAAGGACCGCATCGTCGGCCAGCTCACACAGGGGCTCGCAGGTCTCGCGCGGCGGCGTGGCGTTGAAGTCGTCACGGGAGCCGGGCGGTTCGCCTCCGCGCACACGCTCCAGGTGCAGCACGAGGACGGCACGCGGGAACTCGAATTCGAGCAGTGCATCGTAGCTGCGGGCTCGGAGCCTGTCCGTCTTCCCGGTCTGCCGGACGATCCGAGGATCATGGACTCGACCGGCGCGCTTGAAATCGACGCCTTGCCGGCGCGGCTGCTCGTTGTCGGCGGCGGCATCATCGGGCTCGAGATGGCGACCGTCTACGAGGCGCTCGGCGTCGCCGTGTCGGTCGTCGAACTGACCGACACGTTGATTCCGGGCTGTGACCGCGACCTCGTCAAGCCGCTTGCGAAGCGCGTCGGCGAGCGATACGAATCGATCATGCTCGGCACGCGCGCGACCGGCATGGATTCGCGCGACGAGGGCGTCGCGGTGCGTTTCGAGCTTGCCGAGGCGTCGCTGCAGGACGAAGCGGACCGGACACGCCCGCCGCGAGCCGGTCTCGGCGCTGCAGCGCCCGCGCACGAAGAAATCTACGATCGCGTGCTCGTCGCCGTAGGTCGCAAGCCGAATGGCGACCTGATCGGCGCCGACCGGGCGGGTTTCGCCGTGGACGAACGCGGTTTCATCGGCGTCGACAAGCAGATGCGTACGAACGTTGGCCATATCTTCGCGATCGGCGACATCGTCGGTCAGCCGCTGCTCGCGCACAAGGCGGCGCACGAGGGCAAGATCGCCGCTGAAGTCGCGGCCGGTGAAAAGAGCTGGTTCGATGCGCGCGCGGTGCCGTCGGTGGCCTATACAGATCCCGAGATCGCCTGGGCGGGGCTCGGCGAAGAGGAGGCGAAGGCCGCAGGCGTGGCCTGCACCAAAGGCATCTTTCCGTGGGCCGCAAGCGGCCGCTCGCTGACGCTCGGCCGCTCCGAGGGCCTGACGAAGCTGCTGTTCGACGAAGCGACCGGCCGGCTGCTCGGCGCCGGCATGGTCGGGCCGAACGCCGGCGATCTAATCGCCGAAGCCGTGCTCGCGATCGAAATGGGCTGCGACGCCGAGGATATCTCGCTGAGCGTGCACGCCCATCCCACGCTGTCAGAAACCGTGGCATTCGCGGCGGAAGCGGCGGCCGGCACGATCACCGATCTCTATATCCCCAAGCGGCGCAAGCGCACCGGTTGAGCGACCGGAAACGGCGAGGGAGGGCATTGGCGATGGATGAGCCGAAACGCACGGCCCTGATCTACGATTTCGACGGAACGCTCGCCCGCGGCAATCTGCAGGAGACGAGTTTCGTTCCGGACATCGGCATGACCAAGGAAGCGTTCTGGACCGAGGTCAACGAGCGCACTCGTGAACACGATGCTGATGGAATCCTCGTCTACATGCACCTGATGCTCGACAAGTCGCGGGAGAATGGCGTAAAGGTCAGCAAAGAGGACCTCAGGCGCCACGGCAAGGAGGCGCGCCTCTTTCCCGGCCTGAAGAGCGGGTCGTGGTTTCGCCGCATCAACAAGCATGCCGAGGATTGCGGCCTCGCCCTCGAGCATTACATCATCTCGTCCGGGATTCACGAGATGATCGACGGATGCGCGATCCGTGGCGCCTTCCGGCAGGTTTTCGCGTCAAAATTCATCTACGAACACGGCGTGGCGGCCTGGCCGGGTGTCGGCATCAACTACACGACCAAGACCCAGTACCTGTTCCGGATCAACAAGGGCATCGACAACCACTGGGACGATGACTCGATCAACCGCTTCATGCCGGAGGAGGAGCGTCCGATCCCGTTCGAACGCATGATCTTTCTGGGCGACGGAGATACCGACATCCCCACGATGAAGATGCTCACCCACAAGGGCGGGCACTCTGTCGCCGTCTACGACTCAAACCGAAGCGATCAGGACCTCGACAAGATCCACAGGCTCATCTCCGATGGGCGCGTCGAGTTCGTGGCGCCTGCAGACTACGAAGAGAAGTCGCAACTGGACATCATCGTGAAGGGCCTTCTCGGGCGCATCGCGAGAACCCACGGATCGAAGTCAGCCAGGTGAGTTTCGACGCGGTCTGGAAACACCGATCCCGAATCCTGGTCAGGTGGTCCCGACCCGGTATGAGGGCCTCGAGTGTTTTGAAACGGCAATCGTCCGTCCGCATGGTCGCCGGTGTGTATGCAGCGAAGGTGGGAATTGCTCAGACGGTCGTCTTGTCGCGGTAGTCGCAAAGATCGGAGATCTGGCACTCCGGACAGGCGGGTCGGTGCGCCTTGCAGACGTAGCGGCCGTGCAGGATGAGCCAGTGGTGCGCGTCCTTCCTGAATTCGTCCGGCGTAAACCGGAGCAGCTTGTCCTCGACCACGCGAACGTTTTTGCCGGGAGCAAGTCCCGTCCGGTTCGAGACGCGAAAGATGTGCGTGTCGACGGCGATCGTCGGTTCGCCGAAGGCCGTGTTCAGGATGACGTTGGCGGTCTTGCGGCCGACGCCGGGAAGTGCCTCGAGCGCCCGGCGATGCCTCGGCACCTCGCCGCCATGCTCGTCAACCAGAATCCGGCACGCCTTGATGATGTTCGCGGCCTTGCTGTTGAAGAGGCCAATCGTCCTGATGTAGCGCTTGAGGTGTTCCTCGCCGAGTTCGAGCATCGCTGCGGGCGTCGCAGCGACGAGGAAGAGTTCCGCCGTCGCCTTGTTGACGCTGACGTCGGTCGCCTGGGCGGAGAGGATCACCGAGACAAGCAATTCGAATTCGGACCGGTAGTTGAGTTCTGTGGTCGGCGCCGGATTGGCCTCGGCCAGCCGCCGATACAGTTGCGCTCGCCGGGCGGCGTTCACGAGCGGCGGACCCGCGCGGTCCGCATCCGGCGTCCAGGTGCTCCGGTCCTGGCGGCGATCAGGTTGCGCAAGGCGATCACGACTGCGAGCCCGAAGAACGCGCCCGGCGGCAGCACCGCGACGAGCATGCCGTCAAACGGCAGATCGATCCTGAGGTTCGCGGCCCACGGGCCGACCAGGAGATCGAGGCCCGCCAGCAAGGTGCCTTGACCGACGACTTCCCTGATCGCGCCGAGCACGACCAGCACGCCGCAAAAGCCGAGGCCGGTCGCGATACCCGACACCAGCGATTCATTGACCGGTCGCCGGCTCGCGACCGTCTCGGCCTGCGCGAGAATCGCGCAATTCGTGATGATCAGCGGGATGAAGAGGCCTAGAATCTCGTGCAGTTCGAAGAGCAGGGCATGAGTCAGCAGGTCGATACAGGTGACGATCGAGGCGATGATCAGCACGAACAGCGGGATGCGGACCACCGCCACGAGAGAGTGCCGCATCATCGACACGATGGTGTTGGTCGCGGCGACGACGACAAGCGTCGCGAGACCCAGTGTCAGGCCGTTGACCAGGGTCGTCGTGACTGCCAGCAACGGGCACAGTCCGAGCAACAGCACGAGCGCCGGGTTGTTGCGCCAGAGACCGCCGAGCATGAGCACCCTGACACGACTCATTCGCAAGTTCCTCCGTTGCGATGTCCGCCGGGCACGGGTGCCCCGACCCGACTCACTCGTGCTGTCCTGCGCTGCCCTGTCTGCCGGGCACAGGCACGCTGACCCTGCGCAGCGGCGGTGTCCCCCACTGCAGGGCCCGGCGCCGGCAAGCGGTTCAGGATCGCGCCGGCGCCCGCGAGCCTATTCATTGACGGGTTCCTCCGCTGCCCTGTCGGTTGCATTTTCAGTCGCTCGGTCTGTTGCTTCGTCCGCCGCGCGGGCAAACAGCTCCTCCCTGCGGGCTTCGTAAAACTCAAGTCCACTGCGAACGCCGGCGACGACGGCGCGTGCGGTCACCGTAGCGCCCGTAATCGAATCGAAGCTGCCGTCGTCGTCGTCGACAGCCCATTGCGGCGGTTGCGGCGACGTCAGGCTCTTGCCGTCGAACTGCACGATCCAGTCCGACTTCCCGATCTCGATCACGTCGCCGAGCCCGGGCGTCTCGCGGTGTTCGATGACCCGTACGCCCGTCACGACGCCGTCAGCCGAAACGCCGATCAGCAGGTGGATCGGAGCGTGGTAGCCGTCGGGCGCGACGGCGGGAAACACCGCGGCTCGCGGCCGCTCCTCGTCCTGGACGATGTAGACGTCAACCGGATCTTCGTAGCCAAGACGCTGCGGGTCGCTCGCCTGGATTCGGGTGGGATTGAGCGCGGCTTTGCTAAAGGCTGAATCGAGCACGCTCTGAAGCTCCTGCAGCAGGCGCTCCTGACGGTTGGCTTCGATCCGGTCCCGGCTGAACTCGTAACTCCCGCTGACGAGCGCCGCGGCGCCGACGGCGATGACGCCGACGAGCACGAGCGTGCGCAGTGCCGTGCGTTCAGTTGCGGCCATAGATTCGAGGCCTCGTGTAGCGGTCGATGAGCGGGACCGCCGAGTTCATGAGCAGCACCGAAAATGCCATGCCGTCCGGGTACCCGCCCCAGGTGCGGATACAGTACGTCAGAAAGCCGATGCCCGCACCGAAAATGAGCCTGCCGCGGTCGCTCTCTGCCGCGGATACGGGATCCGTCGCGATGAAGAATGCGCCGAGCAGCGTCGCGCCGCTGAACAGGTGAAACCCCGGCGTCGCGAAGCGATCGGCGTCGACGAGCCACAGCAACGTCGCCGGGAACAGCAGGCCCACGAGCAGCATGATCGGAATCTGCCAACGGATCGTGCCGGTATAAAGGAGATACAGCCCGCCGAGCGCGATGAAACTGTTGATCCATTCCCAGCCGCGTCCGGCGATCCCGCCGAAGAGCGAGCCGGCCCTGATTTCGGAATATGTCTGTGCCGAGCGCAGGCCTTCCTTGACGAGATCGAGCGGCGTTGCGCGGGTCAGTGCGTCGATCGTGATATCGGCCGGGAGCGCACCGGTCAGACTGTAGCTCAGGTGCGCGAGGAAGCCGAGATGCTGGTAGTCGAGATCGCCCATTCGCGGCGGAATCCATTGGGTGAGTTCCGCCGGGAACGAGATGAGCAGGACCACGTAGCCGACCATGGCCGGATTGAACAGATTTCGTCCCAGCCCGCCATAGAGATGCTTGGCTACGACGATGGCGCTGGCCGCCCCGAAGGCCGGAATCCACCACGGCGCGAGCGGAGGAATGGCAAAGGACAGTAGCGCCGCGGTCACGATCGCGCTGCAGTCGTTGAGCGGGACGCGTGTCGGCCGCCGCCTGAGCCTGAGGACCGCGGCTTCCGCTGCGAGCGCAGTGGCCGTGGCGACGACGAAGTTGATTGCGAACCCCGAGCCGAAGAACCACACGTGTGCGAACGCCGCCGGCGCCAAGGCATAGAGTACGCGCCGCATGGTGAGCGGCACGCTCGCAATCGGGGCCGTGTGAGGGCCGGGCGCGACATCGAATTGCATCGGGCTATTCCGCGTCGGAGTCGTTGCCGCGGCGTTGGCGCGCCCGCTTGATGGCTGCCTCGATCGCCTTCTGCCTCGCGGCTTCGTCGGTCTCGACCTCGTGTCTGAGATGATCCTGCCGGGCCTTGCCCCGCTGAACGTTGGCGCGCTTGCGTTCCTCGTGGCGCTTGAAGCGCTGTTGCGTCTCGGCGCTGAATACCTCTTGCCGCTGGTAACGGGCGTGCGCGAATTTCGCGTTTCGGAACACCTCGGTCAGCGGAATGTGGCTCGGACAGATGACGTCGCAGCAGCCGCACTCGATACAGTCGTTCAGCCCGAACTCGTCGAGCAGCGCGTGATCGTTGTCACGCGCGGCCCGCAACAGTTCCTGGGGCAGGAGCCTGGCCGGACAGGCGGTTGCGCAATTGCCGCAACGAATGCAGAAACGTTCGCTGAAGTCCTGGCGGACCTCCCTGCGCACGGCTGCGATCAGGCAGTTGCTGCCCTTCGTGATCGGCATCTCGTCGTTCGGCAGCGCATAGCCCATCATGCTGCCGCCGAGGATGAGCCGGTCGACGTCCCCGACATAGCCGCCGCAGAACTCGATGAGTTCGCCGATCGGCGTACCGATGGGCGTCTCGACGTTCTGCGGTCGGGCGATGCCTTCGCCCGCCACAGTCACGACCCTGCTCAGCAGCGGTTCGCCTGCGCGAACGAGACGATGCAGCGCATATGCGGTGCCGACGTTCTGGCAGATATAGCCGATTTCGCTCGGATAATGAGTGCTCGGCACCTCCTCTCCGGTCAGCATCTCCACGAGTTGCCGCTCACCGCCCGTCGGGTAGACCGTCGGGATGTCGGCGAGCTTGAGCGATGCGTCGCCGCTTGCCCGGCCCGCCTCAAGAAGGGCTTCGATCGCCTGCGGCTTGTCGCGTTCGACCGCTACGATGCACTCCGGCGCCGCGAGGAGGTCGCGCATGATCAGCGCGCCGTCGATGATCTCGGCCGCAGCCTCCCGCATGAGCATGTCGTCGCAGCTTATGTAGGGCTCGCACTCGACGCCGTTGACGATCAGCACCTTGCACGGCGTATGCGGCCGGAGCTTTTCCGCGGTCGGGAACACTCCGCCGCCGAGACCGACGATACCGCCGTCGCGAATGTGCTCGAGTTGCTCTTCGGGATCCTTTGGCCACGCCGCGCCCGAGCCGGGGCGCGTTTCGTCTTCGCCGTCGGCGTCGATGACGATGCACCTCGTGCGATGGATGGCATGCACGGACGGCACGAGCCGGTCCTCGATTGCGCGCACATGGCCCGAGGTGGAGGCGTGAACTGCGGCGGAGCGAAGTGCCCGGGCGCGCGCAACCACCTGCCCCTTCAGCACCCGTTCCCCACGTCGCACGACAGGCGTGGTTGGCGGCCCCTGATGCTGCTGCAACGCAAGGATCAGCGTACCCGGCACGAACCCGCGCGCGATCGGCTGCGCCGTGGACGCCTCCTTGTGCGCCGGCAGTCTCAGTCCGCCGGTCGGTCTGCGGTCGGGTGTGTACTCAAGCATCGCGAGAGACGAGATCGATACAGTCGACGGGACAATGCGCAAGACACAGTTCGCAGCCCGTGCAATGCGCCGCAATGACGGCATGTATGGTTTGCTGAACTCCTACGACTGCGTCCACGGGACAGACCGGCACGCAGCGATTGCAGCCGATGCAGTTGCGCTCATCGATGCGCGCGACCCTGTTCATGCTTGCGTTGCCAAGCGTCGTATCGAGCGCGGGGACCTCGCGGCCGAGGAGATCCGCGAGGCGCCGGACGGTTTCTTCGCCGCCCGGAGGGCAGCGATTGATGTCGGCATCGCCGGCCGCGATGGCCTCGGCGTAGGGCCGGCAGCCGGGATAGCCGCACTGGGCGCACTGGATGCGCGGCAGCAGCGACTCGACCTGTTCCGCAACCGGGTCCCGGCCCGCCGGCAACAAGCGGTCGGTCAGCACGAGCACGGCGCAAAGCCCAAGGGCCAGTCCCGCGAGAACGACGGTTCCGATGAGCATCAAAGTCTGACGAATCCGGTAAACCCCAGAAACGCCAGAGACATGATACCGGCCGTGATGAACGCGATCGCGTGTCCCTGGAAGGGCTTCGGTACGTCGGCGAATTCGGCGCGTTCGCGAAGTCCCGCGAGGAGCGCAAGGACGAGACCGAAGCCGACGGCTGCGCCCGCGCCGTAGAAGAGCGCGGCAATCAGGCTCCGGTTCGCTGTCGAATTGAGCAGCGCGACGCCGAGAACCGCGCAGTTGCTCGCTATCAGCGGAATATACAGGCCGAGCACGCGATGCAGGAGCGGTGAGAGCTTGCGCGTCAACTGTTCGGTGAGCTGCACGGCGGCGCCGATCACGAGAATGAACGCGAGCAGGCGCAGATACTCCAGATCGAACGGGATCAGCAGCAGGCTGTCCACGAGGTAGCTGATTCCCGACGCTGTCGTGAGCACCAGTCCGGTGGCCAGCGCCATCCCGAGTGCGCCTTCGACGCGGCGCGATGCGCCCATGAACGGGCACAGTCCCAGGAACTGAACGAGCACAAAGTTGTTGACGAGCGCGGCCCCGATAATGACCAGCATCAACTCGGTCATGATCAGGTCACCGGCATCCCCGGCTGCGCGCCCGCATCCGGGCTCAGCAGGAAAATGTCCTTGCCGCCGGGCCCTGCGGCCAGCACCATGCCCTCCGACGTGCCGAAACGCATCTTGCGCGGCGTGAGGTTCGCCACGACGACGACATGCTTGCCCAGCAGCGCTGCGGGGACGTAGGCGCTGCGAATGCCGGCGAAGACGGTTCGTTGCGAATCGCCGAGGTCGAGTCTGAGTCTGATCAGCTTGTCAGCGCCTTTCACGTAGGTCGCCGCAGCGATGCGCGCCACGCGCAGATCCATCTTCGCGAAGTGCTCGATGTCGATCTCCTCGACCAGCTTGGCTGGCGCAGTTTCCACCGGCTGCGCGACTTGCCCGGCTTCGCTTCCTGCGGCCGCCCGGGTCGCTTGAGTGGTCGGCAACGCAGCGTCCTCGCGGGCTTCGGACAGGATGGCTTCGACGGAATCGGCCTCGACCCGCTTGAGCAGCGCCTTGAACTCCTCGATGCGCGTACCGAGCATGGGCTCTTTCACATCGGCCCATGTCAGCTCGCCACCACCGAGAAACTGTTCGGCGCGACCGGTGACCCCGGGGATCACGGGCTTGAGCAGGAGGATCAGCGTGCGGAACAGGTTCAGGCCCTGTGTGCACACGGCAACCACTGCATCGCGCTGATCGTCTTCCCTGGCCATGATCCAGGGCTTTTTCTCGTCGATGTAACGGTTGGCGCGGTCGGCCAGTGCCATGATCCTGCGCACGGCAGCCGCGCAATTGCGACCGTTGTAATCCGCTGCAATCTCGTCCGCGGCCGCAGCGAACTCCGCGAAGAGCGCGTCGTCGGGCAATTCCCGGGCAAGCACACCGTCGTTGAGGCGATGGATGAAGCCCGCGCAGCGGCTTGCGATGTTGACGAGTTTGCCGACGAGGTCGGAATTGACCTTCGCCATGAGGTCGGAAAAGTTCAGATCGATATCGTCCGGTCCCGGGCCGAGCTTCGACGCGTAGTAGTAGCGAAGGTAGTCGGCATCGAGATGCCTCACGAAAGTCGAGGCCCGGATGAAGGTTCCGCGGCGTTTCGAGATTTTTTCGCCGCTGATCGTCAAAAAGCCGTGCACGAACACTCCGGTCGGTTTCCTGAAACCCGCGCCGCTCAACACGGCCGGCCAGAACAGTGTGTGAAAATACACGATGTCCTTGCCGATGAAGTGATAAAGCTCAACGGTGCTGTCGGCGCCCCAGAACGCTTCGAAATCGAGCCCTGCGCTCCTGCACAGGTTCAGGAAGCTCGCCATGTAGCCGATCGGCGCATCGAACCACACGTAGAAGAACTTGCCGGACTCGCCGGGAATCGAGAAGCCGAAATAGGGCGGGTCGCGCGAGATGTCCCAGTCCCTCAGGCCCGCGTCGAACCACTCCTTGAGTTTGCGCGCCATCGCCGGGTCAACGTGATCCGGCACCCAGGCCTTCAGTTCCTCCTCGAAATTGCCAAGGCGGAAGAACAGGTGCTCGGACTCGCGCACGGTCGGCTTCGTGCCCGACACCACGGACACCGGATCCTTCAGTTCGAGCGGCGAGTAGGTCGCGGCGCAGCTTTCGCAGTTGTCGCCGTACTGGTGCCTGGCGCCGCAGGCGGGACAGGTGCCGCGCACGTAACGATCCGGCAGGAACATGTTCCGGTGTTCGTCGTAGGCCTGGCGGATCATCTTCCTGCCGATGTGACCGCCTTCGACGAGCTTGCGGAACACGCGGCTCGTGAGTTCCTCGTTCTCGGACGCGTGCGTCGTCAGGTAGTTGTCGACGCTGATGCGGAAACGTTCAAAGTCGTGCTGGTGTTCGCCGGCAATCCAGGCAATGAGTTCCTCGGGCTCGATGCCTTCGCGTTCGGCCCGCAGCATCGTCGGCGTGCCGTGCGCGTCGCTCGCGCAAACGTAGATGCACTCGTGACCCCTGAGCCGCTGAAAACGTACCCAGACGTCCGTCTGGACATACTCCACGAGATGGCCGAGGTGCAGGGAGTTGTTCGCGTACGGTAACGCGCTCGTCACGAGTATCTTTCGTTTCGCGCTCATGCAGGGCAGGGTGCTGGGTGCAAGCCGCGCATTATGCCATTTAAGCGGGGGACAGGGGGGTGTTCGCGTTGTCGATAATCGGCGCGAATACGCGCCGGAGCGGCCAGCGCGATGCGTTACAATCGCGACTCCCGAATCGGGGCGTTTGCCATGACCGGCGCCGAACATCAGCAACTCGAGGCTCATCTCGCACGGTTCGTGCTGCCGCAGACGGAGCGGCCGCTCGGACAGGGTGGGTCCTCGTGCACCATCGAGAGCGACGGCGCCCGATTTCGCGTCGACGTGACGTGCGGCTTTCCCTTTGAACGCGGCGGTCGCGCCGCCATTGCCGCGATCGAGAAGCATTGCGCAGCGCTGGGCTTTGCCGAGAAGATCGGCTTCTCGCTCGAGTGGAAGGTCGACACACACGCCGTCCAGCAGGGGCTCAAGCCCTTGCCCGGGGTCGGCAATCTGATCGCTGTTGCATCGGGCAAGGGTGGGGTCGGCAAGTCCACCGTTGCAACGAACATGGCGCTCGCGCTCAAACGCGAGGGGGCGCAGGTCGGCATACTCGACGCCGACATTTACGGACCGAGCCAGCCGCGCATTCTCGGGCTCTCCGGTCGGCGCCCCGAGACCACCGACGGCAAGACGCTCGAACCGCTGCTCGCGCACGGCCTCAAGGCCATGTCGATCGGCTTTCTCGTCTCCGAGGAACAGCCGATGGCCTGGCGCGGACCCATGGTTACCTCGGCGCTGAACCAGCTCCTGTCGCAAACCAACTGGGGCGAACTCGATTACCTCTTCATCGACATGCCGCCCGGCACCGGCGACATCCAGTTGACGCTCGCCCAGCGCGTGCCCGTCAGCGGCGCGGTCATCGTGACGACGCCGCAGGACATCGCGCTTGCCGACGCGCGCAAGGGCCTTGAGATGTTCCAGAAGGTCAACGTGCCCGTGCTCGGAGTCATCGAGAACATGAGCGTTCACGTGTGCTCGAGCTGCGGTCACGAAGAGTCGATCTTCGGGACGGACGGCGGATCGAGGCTCAGCGGAGACTACGGCCTGCCGTTGCTCGGCAAGCTGCCGCTCAGGAAGGACATCGGCGAGCACACCGACGGCGGAACGCCGACCGTCGCCGCCGATCCCGAAGGCGCGGTCGCCGATCGCTTCGCCGAGGTGGCGCTGCGTGCGGCCGGGGAACTTGCGGCGTCGTCGAAGGACTACAGTCGGCTGTTTCCGAAGATCACGGTCGAGGGGGATTGATGACGATCCGGTCCGACCGGTGGATCCGGCAGATGGCGGCCGGGCAGGGGATGATCGAACCCTTCGAGCCTTCGCAGATACGTCAGTCCGACGCCCGCCGAATCATCTCCTACGGTACGTCGAGCTACGGCTACGACGTGCGGTGCGCGCCCGAGTTCAAGGTGTTCACGAACATCAATTCGGCGATCGTGGACCCGAAGGTCTTCGACGAATCGAGTTTCGTCGAGGTCCACGAAGACGTCTGCATCATTCCGCCGAACTCGTTCGCGCTGGCACGGACGGTTGAGTACTTCCGCATTCCGCGCAATGTGCTCACGATCTGCCTCGGCAAGTCCACCTATGCCCGCTGCGGGATCATCGTCAACGTGACGCCGCTAGAGCCCGAATGGGAAGGCCACGTGACACTCGAGTTTTCGAACTCGACGCCTCTGCCGGCGAAGATCTACGCCAACGAAGGCGTCGCGCAGATGATCTTCTTCGAGTCCGACGACGTCTGCGAAGTCAGCTACGCCGACCGCGCCGGCAAGTACCAGGGGCAGCGTGGCGTGACCTTGCCGAGGGCATGACGCTCTCTGTGCATACGACTCGTCAGGCAAGCAACGGAACGATCAGCCGTAACGGTCCCTCGGGCGCCTTTCTGCAACCTTCGCATGCGGTCGCCGTACGATCGTCGGGTCGGGCTCGAACACCATGTGCGGCACGACCACTTCCCAGGCGTCGCACTTGATGTCCTCCTGGAACTCCGGTTGCGAGATTTCGCGGTTCCATCGAACAATGGCCTGAACCGAGATTTCTCGGCAGCGCATTCCCGGCGGCGGTTCGAACCTGGCGGCGAGCCGCCCTACGACGTTACCGGCCTCGTCAAGCAGTTCCCAGCGCCCGAATTCAGTCAGCCTGAACTGTAGCCTGTCGCCTGCATCAAGCCTTGCGATGGCGCGATGCGTCGCGTTACTGGCAGGCTTGCGTCCGGCGAAACCGAGGTCGACCTCGTCGAGGCCGGGATGGACGAGCCGATGTTCCAGGACGGGTTCGGCAGGAGGAAGTGCAACTTCCTTCCGGCGCACGACGAACGGCTGCCCCGATAACGCGTCCTGAAAACGGTTCGCGGTGGCGAAGCGCGCGAGGACAAGCGTCATTCTGGCGCGCGTCATCGCGACGTAGTAGAGCCTTCGGGCTTCGTCCGTGTCGTTGTCGCGGCGGTCGGATCCGTCCCAGCCGCCGTCGAGAACGGCAACGTGGTCGAACTCGAGACCCTTCGCCCGATGTGCGGTTACGAGCATCAGGCCGCGCTGGCGGCGGCGGATGTCGCGTCCCCACTCGGCCAGCCATTCGATGAACCGGTCAGTAGCGATTTCGACGCCACCAGATTCGAGATGGTGTTCATCGACGGCCTGCCGCAGCAGTTCGGTCCATTGGTTTGCTGCGGTGGCACCCAGCCAGTCTTGCAGGACGCTGGTTTCGACAACGCCGGGCTTGCGCGCCCGAAGCCAGTCGACCAGAGAGGCCGTTTCACGCAGGCGCCAGAATGACGGAATCTCCTCGTTACCCATCTGGACCGGGATACCGTGCGATACGCAGAACGCGCGCACCGGCTCGAGGTACTGCCATTCACGCGCGATTATGGCCGCTTTCGACCAGTCCCAGTTTGGGGTCAGGTCTGCAAGCCGCAGGATCTCGGTCATTACGGCCTGCGCCTGAGATATCCCGGTGCGTCCTGCCGGGAGAATCTGCACGCGGCCTTTCGCCACCCGGTCGATTCCTTCCCACGCGCCGCCGGCTCGATCCCTGGCACGCAGCCGGTTGACGCGGATTGGATGTTCGCTCTTCATTCGCTCGCGCGCGGGTTCGATGACGGCGTTCCCCGCGGCGATGATGTGCGCGGTCGAGCGGTAGTTGTCGGTGAGATACATGGGCTTCGGACCGTAGTCCCGTTCGAACCGGCGGATGAATTCCACCGATGTGCCGTTAAAGGCGTAAATGTTCTGGTCATCGTCGCCCACGGCGAACAGCGTCAGCTTGCCGGCGTCGTCCTCAAGCGTTCGGCCGGCCAGGGCCGAGATCAGTTCGTACTGGTCAGTCCCGATGTCCTGGTATTCGTCGACGAGTATCCAGCGGAATCCCGCCAGAATCCGCGCCCGCCGTTCGTGCGCCTCATCCTGAGGCAGATCGGCGCCCTTGAGCACCTGAACCGCCTCGCGAATCACCTCGTCGAACATCTCTTCGCCGGAACGCTCCGCGCGGCTTGCGAAGCTCGCGCCGACGAGCCGCATGGCCAGCGCGTGGCAGGTGAGCACGGTGACGCCGCGCGCGTCGTCGCCGACGAGTTCCTTCAGGCGACGCCGGATCTCGACCGCCGCGTGACGGTTGTAGGCGAGCGCCAGTACGCCGCGGGCGGGCTGGCGTTTCACGCGCAGTAGCCAGGCAATGCGATGAACGAGCACGCGCGTCTTGCCGGACCCGGGCCCGGCGAGGACCAGAACGTTGGTGGCTTCGCGCTCGTCGGCGACGATGCGCTGCTGGACGGGATTGCGCAGGCTTTCGACAATCCGTCTCCAGGAATCCGGAGTGGTCTCGCGGCCGATCTCCTTGTCGCGACCCGGCAGCCAGCGGCCAAGGAAGTCCGATTCGCTGAGCACGAAGTAATCCATGGTCAGGCGCAGCGCTTCCGACATGGAAGCGAGGCCGCGTTCGGCGTACTCGGCCATCACATGGATCTGGAGAATTCTTCCCTTGTAATGCAGCGCCAGCGGTTCGAAATCGGTTTTCGCGAAACCGCGCCGTTCGTGTTGCACGAGATGGATCGTCATGGCGGGCCGGAACACTGCCAGGCCCTTGTTAAGGCGAATGATCTCCTGCTCATGCAGCCAGAGCAGTGCGCGGTCGAGCAGCTTTGCCGGATGCCTGATGCGGCTTCGGATGGCCAGATCTGCCTCCATGGCCCGCGTCAGCTTGCCAAGGGTGGTTTCGGCAAGCAGATCCGTGCCGCGCGCACCGGAAGGCAGGCAGGCAAGCAAATGATTGAGCAGAAGTGTTGCCGCTCCACGCCGCAGCTCCGCAGTCTCCTCAAGTGCTGGCCAGTCACGTTGCAGCGTCACTCGTACGTTTTCGCTGTCGCGCTTGCGCAGGCTCAGGCTGCCGGCGCTGCCGTCTTCGCCGCGGCCGTCGAAGGCGATACTGCGAAGGATGCGCCAGAGCCGTTCCGGCAGGGGATCGCTGTGGCCGGCGTCGCGCAGTTTCTGCGAGGCGAATCGCAAGTGCAGCCAGGAGCTGTCGCGCTTGCCGAGGTCCGGCGCAGCTTCGCGCATGTGGGCGATCAGCGCGGTCTCGAGCTCGGCGGCTTCCGCCAGGCGCCTGGCCGAGGCTCGCACGACGCCGACATGCACAAATGCCGTGAGAGCTGTGTCATTGCTCGAGATTCCCTGCCGTTCAAGATCGTACAACGCGTTGCGCACGCCTTCGGGGCTGAGTCCCGATCGCGCCATGAGCTCGTCGGTACTTACGCCTTCGTCGGGATCGGCATCGATGAGCACTTTGGCGAGTTCGAGCAACTGCCTGCGGTAGGTTTCGGCGACCGGAGCTTTCGCGAGTTTCGCGCGGGCTTCGTCGAGCGACCCTACCCGCAGCGATGACGGAAACACCATGACGGCGTTTTCCTCGCGGCTCAGCAGTTGCGATTCCTCGAGCCAGGCGACCGCGGTCCTGACGCGCGTATCGTCTGTCGCGGAGTCGCGCTGGAAGGCGAGTTCGTCGTCCTCGTCGAGAATCTCGCCTGGCGTGGCCTCCACCTCGCCGCCGAGGCGGTTCTTGCGGTCCAGGTTGCGCAACGCACGCAGGATGCCGTGAATCTCGGCGCGGTTGAGGCGGGACATTGCCGACATGCCGAATTGCCGTTCGACGTCGTCCTTCGAGTAGAGCAGGACACAGCGTGCGGCCTTGGTGTCCCTTCCCGCGCGCCCGGCTTCCTGAAGATAGTTCTCGAGCGAGCCCGGGATGTCCGCGTGGACGACCAGGCGCACATCAGGTTTGTCGATGCCCATGCCGAACGCGTTCGTCGCCACGATCGCTCGCAGTTCGCCGTCAATGAAACTGCGCTGAACCTCCTTCTTCGTCTCCGGGGGAAGGCCGGCGTGAAAATTGGCCGTCGCGACGCCCTTCAATTGCAGGAACTCGGCCACTTCCGCGGTCTGCCGCCGCGTCGCGCAGTAGACGATGGCGCCGCCGGGCGCGTCAGCGGGCAGGCAGGATTCGATCACCTCATGTATGTGGCTGAATTTCTCCTCCGAAGATGTCGGCACAACCTCAAAGTTCAGATTGGACCGCTCCGCGCCGCCGTCAAAGACCCTGAGTTCGATACCGAGCGAGTCCCGGAAATACCGGACGATGTCGTCCACGACGTCGGGCTTTGCGGTCGCGGTCAGGCACAGCACGGGTGGTATCGGTTCGGCGCCGGCCTTTTCCTTGATGAATCTGCCCAGGTAGCGGTAGTCGGGCCGGAAATCGTGGCCCCATTTCGACAGACAGTGCGCCTCGTCCACGACCCAGGCACCGATCTCACGCTGATCCAGCGCACGCCTCACCGTTCGGGAACGGAGCTGTTCAGGTGCAATGAGCACGATGCCCGCATCGCCGAGCCTGATCCTGTCGAGCGCGTCGGCTCGCTCGGGCATCGACAGCAGGCTGTTGACCGTGACGCAGGCGCCGATGCCACGTCGTTCGAGCCCGGCAACCTGGTCCGCCATAAGTGCAACCAGAGGGGAGATCACGACCGTCAGGGCTCCTGTCCTGTCGTACTTCGACAGGGCGGGTAGCTGATAGCACAGGGACTTGCCCGTGCCGGTGGGCAGGATTCCGAGCACGTGCTCGCCCGCCATGACGGTCTCGACGATGGCCCGCTGCATCGGCCTGCCGTCGTTGGTCGCCGGTTCCGCACGGAAGCCGGGAAAACCGAACCAGCGCTTGAGTTCCTTGCTCGCGTCGTGATACTCGCGGCACCAGCTGCAGTCCGGTTCAGCGCAGGCCTTGTCCCTGAGCCTGCGTACCAGCCCGCCCGCTTCGGGAAATTGAAACCTCACCCAGGGCGGCATCACCGAGTTTCCGCCCGCGACCGACAGCCACGCGAGCGAGTAAGCCAGCGCCCAGCGGGACCGCTCGGCATTGGCAATGACCTGTCGAATCTGCGTGGCGCATGCACTGTCCGCGAGCCGTGCATGGATTGCGCTGCAGGCTTCGTCTGCGGTCGGGCGCGGTGCGCCGCGAATCGAAGAGAAGAGCGCGTCGAGCGCCCGGTCGATGCCCGCGACATCGGGTGTGGTCAGCCAGTGCCAGGCCGCGAGCAGATCCGACGGAAACCCTTGCAGGGATTCGTGTTCGTCGGCAAAAAGCTTCAGCGCCTGTTCGGCGTCAAGCTTCGGATCATTCAACTGCCGCCGTGTGAGCCCGCCACTCTGGTAGTGCTTGACGAGGCGGTGGTAGGGATTGCGGGGAAACGCGAGGGGGCTGAGCCAGAGTGTATCGATGACCGGCAGCTTGAGCAGCCGCAGGTTCGGTTTCCGAGCAGCCAATTGCGGCAGGTCGAAGTAGATTATGTTGTGGCCGAGCAGGTACGATGCCCGTTCGGCGAGCTTGTCCAGTTCCCTGAGCGTGGCCTTCAGGTCGCGGTCCTCGTGCGCCACGCTCTTGCCCGTGTCGCTCAACACTCCCGCGAGTGCATGAATTCGTCTGCTGTCCCGCGTGACCTCGAGATCGAGCGAGAGACCGCGCAGTCCGAAGTCCATGGGTTGTTCCCGATTCGCCATACGCTGCTACTCTCCAAGCGGGGTTGACCTGTCAGGCTCGATCGCGTTGATGTGCCGGCCGGTCTGCACCTGCCGCCGGGGGAAGGATCGGATTCAATCCCGCGGACATCTCAACGGGGGGTGTGATCTGGCCGACGGAGATGCCCGGCCAGGGCCGTGGATCGGGTTGCGCGGCCCGCGGCTGGCAGGCCGCCGCCAAGCTGGGTATTGTCCGA
>JAQAJI010000024.1:22966-24706 GCA_028278665.1 Candidatus Rariloculus versatilis | reverse complement strand
CCCGGAAATCTCACCGATGAATGGAAAGGGACCTCGATGTGTCGGATAATGTGAGTTAGCTCAACAACTTACATCAGACCGACAGAGAGGTCCCATGGCCACACAGTGTACACCGACAGCGCTTCACTTTCATGCCTTGGGTCGCCGCCAGGTCATCGGTCGATTCGACGGTGGACGGCTCACTTCGGACGCCGGCGGGGTGCTGCTTCGCGAGACGGATTTGCGTTTGGGTCTGTTGGATCGTCTGTCGCGTTGTTTCAGCGACTCCCGCAACCCCAACAGCGTGGAGCATCCGGTTCGGTCGCTGCTGGCGCAGCGGGTCTACGCGCTGGCGCTGGGTTACGAGGACCTGAACGATCACGACGCGTTGCGCCGCGACAGTTTGCTGGCGTTGTTGGTCGGCAGATCCGATCTGAAGGGGGTGAATCGGGTCAGGGCGCGCGACCGGGGTTGCCCGCTGGCCGGTTCCAGTACGTTGAACCGGCTGGAGTTGGGCGGCGCCGAGGCGGCGGCATCGGACCGTTACAAGCGCATCGCGGCGGACCCTTTGGCGATGGACCGGTTGCTGGTGGAGATGTTTGTGGAGTCCCGCGCCCAGCCTCCGAGGGAGATCTGGCTGGACCTGGACGCCACCGACGATCCGACACACGGTCGCCAGGAGGGGCGGTTCTTCCACGGTTACTACCGCCACTACTGTTATCTGCCGCTGTACATCTTCTGCGGCGCGCATCTGTTGTGCGCGCGGCTGCGGCCGTCGAACATCGATGCCTCGGCCGGCAGCGTGGAGGAGTTGGAGCGGATCGTGGGGCAGATCCGCCAGCGCTGGCCTGAGACCCGCATCGTGATCCGCGGCGACTCGGGGTTTTGCCGCGAGCCGATCATGAACTGGTGCGAGGCTCAGGGCATGGGCTACCTGTTCGGCCTGGCGCGCAATGCGCGGCTGGTGCGGGCGATCGGCCGACCGATGCAGCGGGCCGAGGCCGAGTACCGTCGCACCGGTGAGCCGGCCCGCCGGTATCGGGACTTTGACTACCGCACGCGCAAGAGCTGGTCCCGAGCCCGCCGTGTGGTGGGCAAGGCGCAGTACCTGTCCAAGGGGCCCAACCCGCGGTTCGTGGTCACCAACCTCGGCGCGGACCGCGCCGACGCCAAACGCTTGTACGAGGACCTGTATTGCGCCCGCGGCGACATGGAGAACCGCATCAAGGAACAGCAATTGGGTCTGTTCGCCGACCGCACCAGCAGCGCCACGCTGCGCGCCAATCAGCTTCGGCTGTACTTCGCTTCGTTCGCTTACGTGCTGATGCACGGGCTGCGCCGGCTGGGGCTCACCGGCACCGCCTACGCAAACGCACAATGCACCACGATCCGGGCGAGGTTGTTGAAGATCGGCGCGCGCGTGCAGGTCACCGTACGCAAGGTCTGGTTGTCGTTCTCCGAGGCCTATCCCCATGCGGCGGCCTTCGAACAGATCCTCGCCAAGCTGCGGACCCATCCGCCCTGGCTGGCGCCCGCGTAACGACACCGTCGCCCGTCCCATCCGTCCGGTGAATGGCTCGCCGACGGCGAACCGCGCCCGAGCGTTGGCCGACACCTCTTAAACGCCTTCGAAACCGCCGGGAAATCACCGCTCAGACACCCAGCATCATCCCATCGGGCCATCGGCGACGGCCGGCTCCCCGGAACAACCGCCTCCAACGTCAAATCCCGTCCAGCGGCACAATCGGTGACGGATCCGGG
>JAQAJI010000024.1:0-22940 GCA_028278665.1 Candidatus Rariloculus versatilis | reverse complement strand
CAGCGACGTTGGACGATCCGGCTGTCAGGCTGAAGAGAAAGGCAACGGCCGGCCACGGCAGCCCCCGGAACCGCGCTCGCCGTCGAGCAGCGACTTCGCTTTCAGGGATGGGCGCGCCGAGCCACACTAGGCAGCGAACCCGAATCGGGCCAGCCTTGCCATGCATGGTCAATCCGTCCACCATGCCGGTGAACATCGTTTTGGACGGGCGTTCGGGCATCGGAATCGACGCGGATCCTTGGTCGTTGGCCTTCACATTACCACTTCTGTCCGGGGCGTTGCTGACGCCGTACGCGCGCCCGTGACCGTTCCGAAACGCTGATGGCGACCGTCAGGCGTACCGAGCGCGTCGCATGCTCCGCCGCACAGATGTTCGCGATCGTCAATGACATCGGAGGCTATCCGGACGTCCTGAAGTGGTGTCACGGCGCGCGGGTCGCGAGGCGGGACGGCAATATCGTCGAAGCCGTTGTCGACGTTGGATTGAGCGGCTTCAACCGCAGCTTTCGCACACGCAACACGCTCGATGAGCCGCATCGCATCGACATCGAACTCATTGCCGGGCCGTTTCGGCGGCTCGAAGGCCATTGGAGCTTCCGTGACCTGCCCGAGGGCGGCTCCGAGGTGGGATTGTCGATGGATATCGAGGTTGCGGGTTCTCTGCTCTCGGCGTTTTTCGCCTCCGTATTCGAGGAGATTGCCCATTCCCAGTTGACCGCCTTCATCGAGCAGGCTGAGCGTCGCTATGGCCGATCAAGCGAAAGATGAGTTTGTCGAGGTCGTTCATGCGACGGCCGAACGCCAGCGCATCGCGAAACTCGACTTCGCGCCGGGCATGACGGCAGGCGACGCCGTGCGCCGTTCGGGTCTCCTCGATGGCGATGCGGGGCCGGACGGCGAGGAAGTCGTGCTTGGCATATTCGGTACTCGCGTGGCTGAGGACCAGGTGCTCGAGCCGGGAGACCGCGTCGAGATCTGCCGGCCGCTCAGCCACGATCCGCGCGAGATGCGGCGGGTGCTGCTCGAACAGGGCAGGGTGATGGGCGATGCCTGCCCGGCGCGCGAGCCCGTCAGGTCGGATCGAGAATGAGATCCCGTTCGAGACGCACGACCCGGTCTTCCTCGAAGTGCACGACGATCCAGCGGCGCTCGACATCACGCGATCGGCCTCTCCTGAGAAAGTAGGCGTAGTCCCAGCGGTCCTGGTGAAAGGCGTCGGCGACCATGGGCGTGCCGAGCAGGAACTGCACCTGGCTGCGCGTCATGCCGACTTCGACCTGCTCGATGGCATCGGACTCGAGCAGGTTGCCCTGCTGGATGTCGACGCGATAGATGCAGGCGCTCGCGATGAGCGTGGCGACGGCAATCGCGAGAAATCTGAATAGGTGCTTGACGCGAGGTTGCATCTTCAAGGTGGAGAGCAGCATGGCTCTGCGTCATAATGAAGCGCAGCATCATACATTATCAGTCACTGCGAGTGGACGGTGGAAAGCAAGGACCTACGCGAGGCGGGACTCAAGGTCACGTCGCCCCGACTGAAGGTTCTGGAGGTCCTCGACACCAGCGAAGAGCGGCATCTGAGCGCCGAGGGAATCTACAGGGCATTGCTCGCAAATGGCGAGGAACTGGGTCTGGCGACGGTCTATCGCGTGTTGACGCAGTTCGAGCGCGCCGGTCTCGTCACCCGGCACAATTTCGAGGGCGGCATGGCGGTCTTCGAACTGTCCGACGGCACGCACCACGATCACATGGTTTGCCTGGAAACCGGCGACGTCATCGAGTTTTTCGACGAGCAGATCGAGGATCTGCAGACGGAGATTGCGAGCCGCCACGGCTACGAGATCGTCGATCACAGCCTCGTGCTCTACGTCCGGCCCGTCGACTCCGAGAAGTAGCGCCCGGGCAGGTCGGCCCGCGAAAGGCTGGCGGGCGGGACTAGCCCGACGAGCGCTCCATCATCTCTTCGGCGTGCGCGCGCACGGTCGCCGTGATCTCGAGACCGCCGAGCATTCGCGACAGTTCCTCCACCCGCTCCTCACCGCGCAGGCGGTGCACGCGTGCGAGGCTCGTGGAACCGTCGGTGTGTTTCGTCACGCGGTAATGTTCCGTGCCCTGGCTTGCGACCTGCGGGAGATGGGTCACGCAGAGCACCTGCCGGTGTACGGCGATCTCCCTGAGTCGGCGGCCGACGATCTCCGCAACGCCGCCGCCGATGCCGGCATCGACTTCGTCAAAGACGTAGGTCGGTATCGGTGACGCGCCGGTCGCGACGACTTCGAGTGCGAGACCGATTCGCGACAGTTCGCCTCCCGAAGCGACCCGGTTCAACGCGCCGAAGGGCAGGCCGGGGTTGAGCTGCACTTCGAACTCGATGCGGTCCATGCCCGTCGCGTCGCCGTTCCTGGTGCCGGCAGCGACTCGGAATTCGCCGTGCGGCAGTCCGAGTTCCCTGAGCTGGGCCGAAACCTCTTCGGCGAGCTTGAGCGCGCCCCGTCTGCGTTCCTCCGACAGGGCCTCGGCGAGTTCGCGATAGTCGTCGGCCGCCCGTTCAACGCGTTCGTCGAGCGCCGCCAGCGACTGTTCGGAGGCATCGAGGCCGCCGATCTCGCGGCGCAGCCGCTCGGCGGTTGCGGCGAGCTCCGTCTCGTCCACGCCATGCCGACGCGCGAGCGTCCGGATCCGGTTCAGACGCTGGTTGAGATGCTCCAGCCGTTGCGGGTCCGCTTCGAGCCGATCGCGGTAGCGAAGCAGCGTCGTCGCAACCTCGTTGACTTCGATCTCGGCGGCGCCGAGCTGTCCACAAGGCTCGTCGAGTTCCGGATCGTGTTCGACGATCGCTGCCAGCGCCTGATGGGCCCTGACGAGTCCTGTATGGGCGGACACCGTTTCGTTCTCGTACAGATGCTCAAGAGCCGTGCTCAGGCCATGCACGAGCCGATCGATGTTAGCCAGGCGCTTACGTTCGGCGCGCAGCCGCGCGGGTTCGTCGTCGGCCAGGTCCAGCGCATCGATCTCGCCGAGTTCGAAGCGCAGCAGTTCGAGCCGCGAACTGCGGTCGGCGGCGCTTTCGCGCTGCGTCTGGAGATCGGCTGCCGCCGTTCGCCAGGCCGCAAACGCCGCGGCGGTCGCGCCGGCCTGGCCCTCGAGTCCCGCATGGGCATCGAGGAGCTTTCGCTGAGTTGCGCTTGCAAGCAGCGACTGGTGGGCATGCTGGCCATGAATGTCGACGAGGCGGCCGCCGAGTGCGCGCAGGTCCTGCAGCGAAACCGGCCGGTTGTTGACGAAGGCGCGCGAGCGGCCTTCAGCGCTCACCGTCCGCCTGAGCGAGCAGGAGTCCCCGTCTTCAAGCCCGCGTTCGCTGAGCCACTCGATGGCCGGATGCCCGGACGGACAGTCGAACACCGCGCTGACCTCGGCTCTGGCGCTGCCGTGGCGCACGGCGCCTGCGTCGGCACGGTCGCCGAGCGCGAGTCCCAGTGCATCCACGAGGATCGACTTGCCGGCGCCGGTTTCGCCGGTCAGCACGCTGAGTCCGCGACCGAACTCCAGTTCAAGCGCCTCGATCACCGCATAGTTTTCGATGCGGATGAAGCTGAGCACTGCGCAATCCCGACCTGCAGAGCGCGCGACGATCAGGCGCGTTCGGTCAACGGCTTTTGCCCGGACCGGTTCGGCAGGCCCCAGTGAAGTTTCGAGCGCAGCAGCTCGTAGTAGCTGTAGGTGGTCGGATGCAGCAACTTGACAGTCTCCGTTGCCGCAGCGATGCGCAACGTGTCGCCGACGGACAGTTCGCCGAGCGGCTCCCCGTCGCAGGCGATGTTCGGTGGATCGGCGCTGCCGGAGTCGGTAACGAGCTCGATGACGCTCGATGACTTGAGAACGAGTGGCCGGTCGCTCAGCGAATGCGGGCAGATCGGGACAAGCACCACAGCATCGACGCCAGGCTGAATGATCGGGCCGCCGCAGGCGAGCGCGTAGGCCGTCGAGCCCGTCGGCGTCGCAACGATCAGGCCGTCGCCCGCGTGTGCGCTGACGAAGCTGCCGTCGACCCTGGTCCTGAAGTAGAGCATGTGCCCGGTGCGTTGCAGCACGACGTCGTTGAGCGCAACCATGGCGCTGACGCACTCGCCGTCACGAACGATCCGCGCCTCGAGCAGGAGACGTTCCTCGGCGAAGTATTCGCCGGCGAGTATCGTGTCGATCGCCTCGAGCATGCGATCGGGCGAGACGTCGGTCAGGAAGCCGAGCCTGCCGCGGTTGATCCCGACGAGGGGAACGTTCTTGCCCGCGATCTGGCGGGCCGAGCGCAGCAGTGTGCCGTCGCCGCCCACGGTGATCAGCAGGTCGATGCTCGCACCGAAAATGTCATCGGGGATCTCGGCAACTCCCGGCAATCGTGAACTCGCGCCGGAACTCGATGTCGCGAATACCTCGAAGCCCGTCTTTACCAGGTGGGCGCTGATCTGGCGCGCAGGATCCGCGACGGTCGGCTCCGACAGCCTGCCCCAGAGCCCGATTTTGGAGAATTCACTCGTCATGGAAACGCCGGAAAAACCGCAGGGAACCCGTGCGCGGCGAGATGCTCAAAAGTGCCGCCAGCCGATCCGTTGCGGTCGGCGAGGACGTTCTTGACAGTCACCGGATCGCATTGCTAGCGTGCAATCGGATTGGGGCGGAAGACCGCCTCGCAAGGCCTGATTGGTAAACACGACGCTAAGTTATCACAGCGCAGGCTGATGGCCACAAGCCAATCGACACCGAATCTCGACGAACGCGCAAGGCACCTGTTGCGTGTGCTCGTCGGCCGATATATCCGCGAGGGACAGCCCGTCGGTTCGCGTACGCTGTCGCGCGACTCGGGCCTCGAGGTCAGCCCCGCAACGATTCGCAACATCATGGCGGATCTCGAAGACCTGGGGTTTCTGAACTCGCCGCATACCTCGGCAGGACGCGTACCCACGATCAAGGGCTACCGCTTCTTCGTCGACACGCTCATCAAGCTGAAGCCGCCGAAAGGCACGGATCTGTTGATGTTCGAGCACGAGTTCAACGATGCCGCCGGGGATCCCATGGCGCTTGCGCTGTCCGCGTCGACGCTGCTGTCCGACATCACGAAACTCGCAGGCGTCGTCACCGTACCGAGGCACTCGCATCCGTCGCTGCGCCAGATCGAGTTTCTGCCGTTGTCCGGAAAGCGCGTGCTGGCGATCCTGGTCGTCAACGATGCCGAAGTGCACAACAAGGTTCTCGAGGTCAAGCGCGACTACACACAGGACGAACTCAGGGAGGCTGCGAATTACCTGACGGAGCAGTTCCGCGGGCGTGACATCTACCAGGTGCGCAACCGCCTGCTCAGTGATCTGAAGCAAACGCGCGAGTCGATGAACAGATTGATGGCCAGAGCAATCGAAATGGCCGAGGCGGTCTTTCCGGATACGATGCCCGACTCGCAATACGTGCTCGCCGGAGAAACGAATCTCATGGGCCTGGAGGAACTGGCCGATCTCGAAAAGCTCAGGGGTCTCTTCGAGGCATTCAATAGCCGGCGCGACATCCTGCACCTGCTCGACAGAAGCCTCCATGCCGACGGGGTGAGGATTTTCATCGGCCAGGAATCAGGCTATGAGCTGCTCGATTCCTGCAGCATCGTTGCAGCACCCTATGCCACCGACGACGATGCGATAGGTGTGCTTGGCGTGATCGGCCCGACCCGAATGGCCTACGAACGCGTTATCCCGATCGTGGACATCACCGCCAAACTGCTTGGCCGAGCCTTGAAGTCCCACAGCCTGCCCACATAACGGACTCCACAACGGGTTGAACTTTTGCCTCGGTCGGGGTCGAGGAAGGTGTTTTCATGAGTGACAAGTCTGACGGTTCCGCTGCGGGGGATGCAGCCGAACCCGCCCGGCCGGCGCCTGAAGCCGGAGATACGGCAAATTCCGACAACGTGAGCGAGGCACCTGGCAGCGCTTCGGCGGACGCGTCCGCTGCGGGTTCCGAAGTCGCCGAAGGCGCCGATGCTCCGGAATCCGACGAAGCTTCCGGGGCGGACCTCGACGAGTTGCGGCAGAAGGCCGAGGAAAGCTGGAACCGCTATCTGCGGATCGCCGCAGAACTTGAGAATCTGCGCCGGCGCAGCGCCCGGGAGCTCGAAAACGCGCACAGGTTCGGCGTCGAACGCCTTGTCCAGGCTGTTTTGCCCGTTCGAGACAGCATCGAGGCGGCGCTTGCCAGCGGCGACAACGCAGATGCCGCGACTTTGCTCGAAGGTGAGCGGGCGACCCTGCGACTGCTTGACCAGGCGCTCGAGAGCGTGAGCGTCAGCGAAATCGACCCTCTTGGTGAGCCGTTCGATCCGACCAGGCACGAAGCAATGAGTGTGATGCCGTCAGCCGAAGCGGAGCCTGACAGCGTGATCGAGGTCATCCAGAAGGGCTACGAAATGCACGACCGGCTGATTCGTCCGGCGCGCGTGATCGTCGCGAAGGAAGCCTGACAACAGCGGCGATCACGGCGGCGATCACGGCGGCGATGGCGGTGGATCGGCAACGCGCTCAGCATGCGTTGCGGCGCCGGCGGCTTGAATTGCGCGACAGGACACCCCATTTAGACCGGTAGGTATTGAACACCATCGAACGTGGAGATTTGCAGGTATGGGACGAGTAATCGGCATCGACCTTGGAACGACGAATTCGTGCGTCGCCGTGATGGACGGCGGTACGCCCAAGGTCATCGAGAACAGCGAGGGCGATCGCACCACGCCTTCGATCGTCGCTCTGACGAAGGATGGCGAGGTTCTGGTCGGCCAGACCGCAAAGCGCCAGGCCGTGACGAATCCGACCAACACGCTTTTTGCGATCAAGCGCCTGATCGGGCGCAGGTTCGACGATCCGGTCGTTCAGAAGGATGTCGACATGGTGCCGTACTCGATTGCGGCGGCCGACAACGGCGACGCCTGGGTCAAGGCCCAGGACAAGCTCATGGCGCCGCCCGAAGTCTCCGCGCGGATCCTCAACAAGATGAAGCAGACGGCCGAGGACTACCTCGGCGAGACGGTGACCGAGGCGGTCATCACCGTGCCCGCCTATTTCAACGACTCGCAACGGCAGGCGACCAAGGACTCAGGCAAGATCGCGGGGCTTGAGGTCAGGCGGATCATCAACGAGCCGACTGCTGCTGCGCTCGCCTACGGGCTCGACAAGCAGCGCGGCGATCAGAAGGTCGCGGTCTACGATCTCGGCGGTGGAACCTTCGACATTTCGATCATCGAGATCGCCGAAATCGACGGCGAACACCAGTTCGAGGTGCTGTCGACGAACGGCGACACCTTCCTCGGCGGTGAGGATTTCGACAACCGCGTCATCGACTACCTGTCCGGCGAGTTCCTGAAGGAGACCGGCATCGACATCCGCAAGGATCCGCTTGCCGTGCAGCGCCTCAAGGAAGCATCGGAGAAGGCGAAGATCGAACTTTCGACCCGCCAGCAGACCGAGATCAATCTTCCCTACATCACCGCCGATTCGAGCGGACCGAAGCACCTGGCGCTGAACCTGACGCGCGCTAAGTTCGAATCGCTCGTCGAGAATCTCGTCGAACGCACGCTCGCTCCGTGCAAGACGGCGCTCGACGATGCCGGGCTTACGGTTTCCGACATCGATGAGGTTATCCTCGTCGGCGGTCAGACTCGCATGCCGAAGGTCCAGGAGAGGGTTCAGGATCTGTTCGGCAAGGAGCCGCGCAGGGACGTCAATCCCGACGAGGCCGTGGCCATCGGCGCCGCGATCCAGGCCGGCGTGCTTGCGGGCGACGTCAAGGATGTCCTGTTGCTCGACGTCACGCCGCTTTCGCTCGGCATCGAGACGCTGGGCGGCGTAATGACCAAGCTCATAGACAAGAATACGACCATCCCGACGAAGGCGGAACAGATCTTCTCGACGGCCGAGAATAACCAGACCGCGGTAACGATTCATGTTTTGCAGGGCGAGCGCGGGCGGGCCGGCGACAACAAGTCGCTCGGCCGGTTCGACCTGACTGACCTTCCGCCGGCACCGCGTGGAATGCCGCAGATCGAGGTGGCCTTCGACATCGACGCCAACGGCATCCTGAACGTGTCGGCGAGGGACAAGGCGACGGGCAAGGAACAGAAGATCGTGATCAAGGCCTCGTCCGGGCTCAACGAAGGCGAGATCGACCGGATGATCAAGGACGCCGAAGCACACGCGGCGGAGGATCAGAAGTTCCGGGAGCTGGCGGAGATTCGCAATCAGGGCGACGCGTTGGCGTATGCTGCCGAGAAGTCCCTGTCCGATCTCGGCGACAAGGTTACGCCGGAGGAACGCGCCCGAATCGAGTCCGCCGTGGCCGAACTCAAGGAGGCGACGAAGGGTGACAACAAGGACGTCATCGAGGCGAAGCTCAAGGCTCTCGGCGAAGCCTCGGCCACGCTTGCCGAAAAGGCCTATGCCAGCGAGCAGGCGGCTGACGGCGCGGATGCCGACAGTCCGGCCGCGGACGCCGACTCCGACGAGAATGTCGTCGACGCGGAATTCGAGGAAGTCAGCGACGACGAAAAGAAAAGCGCGTAACCCGGTTGCAGGCTGCCACGGCCGGTTCGGGGCGACGCGAACTGGAGCACGCGCCTGTGCGCGTGCTCGCCCTGTGTGACTGGAAGCGCATGTATGGCGAAACGCGACTATTACGAGGTGCTGGGCGTCGGTCGCGATGCCGATGAACGCGCACTCAAGGGGGCCTATCGCCGTCTGGCGATGAAGTACCACCCCGACCGGAACCCCGACGACCCTGAAGCCGAAGCGAGTTTCAAGGAAGCCAAGGAGGCGCACGACGTCCTGAGCGACAGCCGCAAGCGCGCCGCGTACGATCAGTTCGGCCACGCGGGCGTGCAGGCCGGCAACAGCGCAGACGGCGGCTTCGGCGGCGCAGAAGCGTTCAGCGACATTTTCGGTGACGTTTTCGGCGACATCTTCGGCGGCGCCCGGCGCGGGGGCGGGGCACGCAGCGACGTCTATCGCGGCGCAGATCTGCGCTACGAGCTCGATCTTTCTCTCGAGCAGGCGGTTCGCGGCGACTCCGTCAAGATTGATATCCCGACGAACGTCGCGTGCGAGCGCTGCTCGAACACGGGTGCCGAGCCCGGCTCGAAACCTGTCGACTGCCGGTCCTGCGGCGGCTCCGGTCAGGTTCGAGTCCAGCAGGGCTTTTTCACGATCCAGCAGACCTGTCCGAGCTGTCGCGGCGGCGGCACGACCATCGACAAGCCGTGTCGGGATTGCCGCGGCCGGGGCAGGGTGCGGCAGCAGCGGACCTTGTCGGTCAAGATTCCGGCCGGCGTCGACAACGGCGACCGCATCCGTTTGCCGGGCAACGGCGAAGCCGGACGCAACGGCGGACCGTCAGGCGACCTGTATGTCGATGTCAACGTGCACGACCACCCGATCTTCAAGCGAGAGGGCCGGGATCTGAGTTGCGAAGTGCCGATCAGTTTCGCCACGGCCGTGCTTGGCGGTTCGATCGAAGTGCCGACGCTCGACGGGCAGATTGTGCTCAAGGTGCCGCCGGAGACCCAGTCCGGCAAGCTCCTTCGACTGCGCGGGAAGGGTGCAAGCTCCGTTCGGGCCGTGGGCGTGGGCGATCTGTATTGCCGGGTGCAGGTGGAAACGCCCGTCAATCTGACTGACGAGCAGAAGGCGAAGCTTGAGGCTTTCGACGCTGCCGTGCAGCAGGGCGGCAGCGGTCATAGCCCGCGCGCGACATCCTGGCTTGACGGCGTCAAGAGTTTCTTCGACCGGTTGGGAGCGTGAGCATGTTGAAGCTGGCAGTACTGGGCGCCGCGGGCCGCATGGGGAACGCGGTACTCGATTGTCTTCAGGAATCCGCCGGAATGCGCCTCGTCGGCGCCGTGACGGAGCCGGGCGACCCGCTGCTCGGCAGCGATGCCGGTGACGCGGCGCGCCTCGCGGCGCCGGGTGTTGCGTTTAGCGCCGATCCCGACGGTGCGCTTGCCGAGGCCGACGTCGCGGTCGATTTCACGCTGCCGGCTGCACTTGAGGTCAACCTCGCGGCTGCCGAGGCGACCGGTACCGCACTGGTCATCGGCACGACAGGCCTCAGCGACGCGCAGATGCAGACTCTTGCGCAGGCCGCGCAGCGGATGCCGATCGTCTATGCGCGCAACATGAGCGTCGGCGTCAACGTATTCATGGATCTCGTGGCGCGCGCAGCGGCCGCGCTCGGCGACAGCTACGATGTCGAGATCGCCGAAGCGCACCATCGCTTCAAGGTCGATGCACCGTCCGGGACGGCACTTGCACTCGGCGACCGGATTGCCGAGGCGACCGGGCGCCGCCTCGACGACGTTGCCGTCAAGGCGCGCGTCGGGAATACGGGCCCAAGGAACGCGGGCGAGATCGGTTTCTCCGTCATTCGCGGCGGCAATATCGTCGGCGAGCACACGGTGATGTTCGTCGGACCCGAGGAACAACTCCAACTCACTCACGAGGCCGCCGACCGCAAGACGTTCGCGCGCGGCGCGCTGCTCGCGGCGCGTTGGGTGGCGGGCAGGTCGCCGGGGCTGTACTCGATGGCGGACGTTCTCGGCCTCGCGGCCGGCGACGCCTCCTGAGGGCAGCCGCGACGCCGCGAACCGCTGCCGGAAACATGCATCGCGACAACAGCGCCGCCAGCCGCCGAAAAGCCGCCCGGAAACATCCCGAAGTCCCGAAGGAACGGCCGATCAACATGGCTGCCGCATGTTTTCGCCAAGAACTGAAAAATATAGCAATGTCACACCAAGATCTGTGCCTTTTTAGCACATGGTGCTGACGACACACATTTTTGGGAGGGCCCTGCAAAAGACGTCGTTGCGTGTCCCATTTTCGGGGCGTAGCGGCTACAATTGCGTCCTGAGCTTCCCATGTCGAGAGTTGCTCGGCAGGTCAGCTTGCACGCCTTGCAGATCGCCCTCCCGGTTTACGCAAGGCAACTGGTTCAGGAGTCCCAGGAGCTCAGATTGACGGAACCCGCGTTGCTCGTGCTCGAAGACGGAACGCAGTTCCATGGGACGTCCGTTGGCGCCGCCGGGCAAACCGTCGGCGAAGTGGTGTTCAACACCGCGATGACCGGCTACCAGGAGATCCTGACCGACCCGTCGTACTTCCGTCAGATCGTCACCCTGACCTACCCGCATATCGGCAATGTCGGTACGAACATTCCGGACTTCGAGTCGCCACGGATCTTTGCAGCGGGCCTCGTGATCCGCGACCTGTCGGCAGTCGTCAGCAGTTGGCGCGCGGAAACGGGCCTGGCGGAGGTTCTCAAGCTTGGCAACGCGGTCGCGATCGCGGACATCGACACACGCAAGCTGACCCGAATCATTCGCGAGAAGGGAGCGCAGGCCGGTTGCATCGTGGCCGGCGAAGCCCCGAGCGCCGAGGACGCGCTCGCGGCCGCGCGGGCGTTTCCGGGTCTGGAGGGCATGGATCTGGCCCGCGACGTGTCGACCGGCGAACCGTATCCCTGGGGCGACGGCACCCTCTGGCCGGAACGCGAAAGCGGCAGCGACCCGCGCGTGACGGATTTCCACGTCGTCGCATTCGATTTCGGCATCAAGCGCAACATTCTGCGGCTCCTCGCCGATCAGGGTTGCCGCATCACGGTCGTGCCGGCAACGACGAAAGCGGGCGAGGTCATGGCGTTCGCGCCCGACGGCGTGTTTCTGTCGAACGGTCCAGGCGACCCCGAGCCCTGCGATTACGCGATCGACTCGATCCGTGCGCTGCTCGACATCGGCGTGCCGATCTTCGGAATCTGTCTGGGTCACCAGTTGCTCGCGCTCGCAAGCGGCGCGGACACACAGAAGATGAAGTTCGGCCACCACGGCGCGAATCAACCGGTGGTCGATGTGGACACGGGCCGCGTGCTGATCACGAGTCAGAACCACGGTTTCGCGGTGGCCGAAGCGAGCCTGCCGGACAACGTGCGAGCGACCCACCGGTCGCTCTTCGACGGCACGCTGCAGGGCATCGAGCGCCGCGACCGGCCGGCGTTCTCGTTTCAGGGCCACCCCGAAGCGAGTCCGGGGCCACACGACCTCAGCGAGCTTTTCGAGCGCTTCGTCGCATTGATGCACGCGAATCGCGCGTCGGCCGAGGCCGTTGTGAAGCAGGTCGGGGACGACCTCAGGCAATGACCGAAGCGTCAAGCGAACTCTGGATGACCCTGGTCTCGAAAGTCAAACGTGAAGTAAAGCAATGATTTGTGGACTGAGGAACCGTGGAGGATCGAGTTGTTCAGAGCATTCCTGAGGCTGCGGGTCGAGTAACGGCATGCCGCGACGCGACGATCTAGAGAGCGTACTGATCATCGGTGCGGGCCCGATCGTGATCGGTCAGGCCTGCGAGTTCGACTACTCCGGTACCCAGGCCTGCAAGGCGCTGAAGGAGGAGGGTTACCGGGTCATCCTCGTCAACTCCAACCCCGCGACGATCATGACGGACCCGGCGAGCGCGGATGCGATCTACGTCGAGCCGATCGACTGGCGCGCGATCGAGCGCGTCATCGAGAGGGAACGCCCGTCGGCCCTGCTGCCGACGATGGGTGGGCAGACGGCGTTGAACTGCGCGCTCGATCTCGTCCGGCACGGCGTGCTCGAGCAGTACGGCGTCGAACTCATCGCGGCATCGCGCGCCGCGATCGACATGGCCGAGGATCGCGAACAGTTCCGCAACGCGATGCGCGAAATCGGCCTGGCCGTGCCCGATGCCGGCATCGCTCACTCTCTGCAGGAAGCCTGGGAAGTTCAGCGCATGGTGGGTTTTCCGACGATCGTGCGGCCGTCGTTCACGCTCGGGGGCACCGGCGGTGGGATCGCCTACAACCGCGAGGAGTTCGAGGACATCGTCAGCCGCGGTCTCGACCAGTCGCCGACGACCGAGGTGCTGCTCGAGGAGTCCGTGCTCGGCTGGAAAGAGTTCGAGATGGAGGTCGTGCGCGACAGGAACGACAACTGCATCATCGTGTGCTCGATCGAGAACGTCGACCCGATGGGCATACACACGGGCGACTCGATCACCGTCGCGCCGGCGCAGACGCTGACCGACAAGGAATACCAGCAGATGCGCGACGCATCCATCGCGGTGCTGCGCAAGATCGGCGTCGACACGGGCGGCTCGAATGTCCAGTTCGCGACGAATCCCGAAGATGGCCGCCTTGTCGTCATCGAGATGAACCCGCGCGTGTCGCGCTCCTCCGCGCTCGCGTCGAAAGCCACCGGGTTTCCGATCGCCAAGGTCGCGACGAAGCTCGCAATCGGCTACACGCTCGACGAGCTGCAGAACGAGATCACCGGAGGCGCGACTCCCGCATCGTTCGAGCCGACAATTGACTACGTCGTTACCAAGGTGCCCCGATTCACATTCGAGAAGTTTCCGCGAGCCGAAGACCGCCTGACGACCCAGATGAAGTCGGTCGGCGAGGTCATGGCGATCGGGCGAACGTTTCAGGAATCGCTGCAAAAGGCGTTGCGGGGGCTGGAGACCGGAGTCGACGGCCTGACGCCGACCTTCGGTCCGGTGGAGACCGCCGAAGACCGCGCCAGGCTCACGCACGAGTTGCGCATGGCCGGGAGCCAGCGGCTGTGGTATGTGGCCGATGCATTCCGCCTCGGGATGACGCGCGACGAACTCGCGGACGTGACAGCGATCGATTCGTGGTTTCTCGCCCAGATCGAAGACCTGATCAAGGCAGAGCAGGCCGTGGCTGCCGCCGGGTCCGAGGCCCTGGACAAGCACCGTCTGCGAGCGCTCAAGCGCAAGGGATTCAGCGACAGCCGGCTCGCGTCGCTGATCGGGCTCGACGAGGCTGCCGTCAGGCAGGCGCGGCACGGTCACGGGATCCGACCGGTGTTCAAGCGCGTCGACAGTTGCGCGGCCGAGTTCGCAAGCCACACCGCTTACATGTACTCGACCTACGAGGAAGAATGCGAAGCAGATCCGACGGACGCCGACAAGATCATGATCCTCGGCGGCGGGCCGAACCGGATCGGCCAGGGCATCGAGTTCGACTACTGCTGCGTGCACGCCGCGTTCGCGCTCAGCGAGGCCGGGTTCGAGACCATCATGGTCAACTGCAATCCGGAAACGGTCTCGACAGACTACGACACCTCCGACCGGCTCTACTTCGAACCGCTGACGCTCGAGGATGTCCTCGAAATCGTGCATCGGGAGCAGCCGGGTGGCGTCATCGTGCAGTACGGCGGACAAACGCCGCTCAAGCTTGCGCGCGCGCTCGAAGCCGCCGGCGTGCCGATCATCGGTACTTCGCCCGATTCGATCGACCTCGCGGAGGATCGAGAGCGCTTCCAGGATCTCGTCGACCGGCTGGGCCTCAGGCAGCCGCCCAATCGAACGGCGAGCACGCCCGAGGAGGCTGTAGCGCTCGCCGGCGAGGTAGGGTATCCGCTCGTCGTCAGGCCGTCGTACGTGCTGGGCGGTCGAGCCATGGAGATCGTCTACGGGGAAGACGACCTCACCGAATACGTGACCCAGGCCGTCGAGGTGTCCAACGAGAGCCCCATACTGCTCGACCGCTTTCTCGACGTAGCGGTCGAGGTCGATGTCGACTGCATCACCGACGGCCGCGAAGTCATCATCGGCGGGATCATGGAGCACATCGAGCAGGCGGGCGTGCACTCCGGCGACTCCGGGTGTGCGTTGCCGCCGTACAGCCTGAGCGAGGAGTTGCAGCAGACCCTGAGCGAGCAGGTACACCAGCTCGCCAACGCGCTCGGCGTCGTCGGGATCATGAATGCCCAGTTTGCGATTCAGAACGGTGTCGTCTACGTCCTCGAGGTCAACCCGCGGGCATCGCGCACGATTCCGTTCGTCTCGAAAGCCATCGGGCTGCCGCTTGCGAAGATCGCCGCGAAGGCCATGGCGGGCATCGACTTCAGGCAGCAGCAGGTGTCCGTGCCGGGTCGGCGGCCGTATTTCTCGGTCAAGGAATCCGTGTTTCCGTTCGTCAAGTTCCCGGACGCCGATCCCATACTCGGGCCCGAGATGAAGTCGACCGGTGAAGTCATGGGCACGGGCCGCACGTTCGGCGAGGCGTACGCGAAGGCGCAACTGGCGTCGGGCGTCGTCATCCCGAGCCGGGGAGTCGCCTTCATCAGCGTACGCGATCCGGACAAGCCGGCCGCGGTGGAACTCGGCCACATGCTGCTCAAGCGCGGCTTTGCGATCGTGGCGACCGGGGGTACGGCGAAGGCGCTGTCCGAGGGTGGCGTATCATGCCGCCGGGTCAACAAGGTTCTCGAAGGCCGTCCGCACATCGTTGACATGATCAAGAACCGCGAAATCAGCCTCATCGTCAACACGACCGAAGGCAAGCAGGCGATCCGGCAGTCACACTCGATCCGCGGCGAAGCCGTGCGCTGCAAGGTCACGTACTACACGACCATCGCCGCCGCCATGGCGACCTGCGATGCGCTCGATCACCTGGACAACGTTGTCGTGAACCGCTTGCAGGACCTTCAGGCGGAGGCCGCGGCATGAGCAAGGTCCCCCTGACCGTGCGCGGCGCCGAGCAGTTGCGATCGGAGCTCAAGCGCCTCAAGACCCGGGAGCGTCCGAGGATCGTCGAGGCGATCGCCGCGGCCCGGGCGCACGGTGACCTGCGCGAGAACGCCGAATATCACGCGGCCAAGGAACAGCAGGGCCTTGTCGAGGCGCGCGTGCGCGATATCGAGGGGAAGCTCTCCAATGCGCAGATCGTCGACGTGACCCAGTTGACGCCGAACGGCCGCGTCGTTTTCGGCTCCACCGTCCACCTGGTCGCGCTCGATGAAGACAGCGAAGTCTGCTACCGGATCGTCGGGGAAGACGAGGCCGACATCAGGAACGGCCTGCTGTCCATCGGTTCGCCGCTCGCACGAGCGCTGGTCGCTCGGCAGGAGGGCGACACTGTCGAAGTGACGACGCCCGGCGGCCGGCGCAGCTACGAGATCGCCGAGGTGGAGTACATCTGACCGACACGGGCGGCGCGGCCGTTCGCACCCGGGTTCGAGCGTCGCCACGGCGGGTGCGCCTCGAGTTTCGCGTGTTCTGTAACGAGCGAGTTACGGCAGGATTGAGTTTCGATGACTGCGCGCGGCGGGTCCGGCAATCGATGGCGTATGCGCCAGGACAGGGATCCGTACGTCGACGAGGCGCTGCGGCGCGGATTTCGGTCGCGCGCCGTGTTCAAGCTCGAGCAGATCCAGAAAAGGGAGCGGATCCTCCGACGAGGCATGGTCTGCATCGACCTCGGTGCGAGCCCGGGAAGCTGGAGTCAGTTCGCCGCGCGGGCTGTCGGGGAAGGCGGCGCCGTACTTGCCGTTGACCTGCTGCCGATGGATCCGGTTGCCGACGTCAGCTTCGTTCAGGGAGACTTCACGCAGCCGGAGACCGTGGCGGAACTTGCGGCACTTCTCGGCGGGCGCCGGGCGGACCTTGTAATGTCCGATATGGCGCCCAATATGAGTGGTAACAGGACCATCGATCAACCGCGCTGCATGGAGCTGGCCGAGGCAGCATCGGAATTCGCCGAACATGTCCTGGGAGGCGGCGGCAGCTTCCTCGTCAAGCTTTTCCAGGGCGCCGGTCTTGACGCTTACGTGCGTGACCTCGAAGGACGATTTGGGAAGGTCCGCCGGATCAAGCCGAGGGCCTCAAGGGCCCAAAGCCGCGAGATTTATCTGCTGGCACGGGACTATGGGATGTAGTAGGGTCACAGCGTAGTTCGCGCTGCGAACTCGCTTGCGAGGTGGGCTTTGAACGATTTGGTGAAAAACGTCATCCTGTGGATCGTCATCGCGGTCGTGCTGTTGTCCGTGTTCCAGAGCTTCGGGACCAATGACAACCGCGTCCAGCCGATCCCCTATTCGACGTTTCTGAGCTATATCGAGGACGGTTCGGTCGAGGAAGTCGCGTTCGACAACGAGACCAGCCAGATCACCGGCCGCCGCAACGGCGAAGAGTTCGTCACCTACAATCCCGAGACGGACAATACCGCGCTCATCGGCACGCTCGACGAGAACAACGTCCTCATCGAGGCGACACCGCCGAGAGAGCGTTCCTTCCTGCTGGATCTCTTCATTTCATCTTTCCCGATCCTGCTCTTCATCGCGATCTGGATCTACTTCATGCGTCAGATCCAGGGTGCGGGCGGCGGGCGCGGCACGATGTCCTTCGGCAAGAGCCGGGCGCGTCTGCTCGGAGAGGATCAGGTCACCGTAACGTTCGCCGACGTTGCGGGCGTGGAGGAGGCCAAGGAGGAGGTCGTCGAGATCGTCGATTTCCTCAAGGATCCGGGCAAGTTCCAGCGGCTCGGCGGCAAGATTCCCAAGGGCGTGCTCATGGTCGGCTCGCCGGGTACCGGCAAGACGCTGTTGGCCAGGGCGATCGCCGGCGAGGCCAAGGTGCCGTTTTTCACCATCTCCGGTTCCGATTTCGTCGAGATGTTCGTCGGCGTCGGCGCGTCCCGTGTCCGGGACATGTTCGATCAGGCCAAAAAGCATGCGCCGTGCATCATCTTCATCGATGAGATCGATGCGGTGGGCAGGCACCGGGGCGCGGGTCTCGGCGGCGGCCACGACGAGCGCGAGCAGACGCTCAACCAGTTGCTCGTGGAGATGGATGGTTTCGAGGGCAATGAAGGCGTCATCGTCATTGCCGCAACGAACCGCCCGGACGTTCTCGATCCGGCGCTGTTGCGCCCGGGACGCTTCGATCGGCAGGTCGTCGTGCCCGTGCCCGACGTTCGCGGCCGCGAACAGATCCTCAAGGTGCACATGCGCAAGGTGCCGATCGACAACGACGTGAGGCCCTCGATCATCGCCCGCGGCACACCGGGATTCTCGGGTGCCGATCTCGCCAATCTCGTCAACGAGGCGGCGCTTCTGGCCGCGCGCGCGAACAAGCGCACGGTCACGATGGAGGAGTTCGACAAGGCCAAGGACAAGATCATGATGGGCACGGAGCGCCGCTCCATGGTCATGAGCGAGGACGAGCGCAAGCTCACCGCCTACCACGAATCAGGCCACGCGATCGTCGGGCTGCTGGTGCCCGATCACGACCCGGTCTACAAGGTCACGATCATTCCGCGCGGCCGGGCGCTCGGCGTGACCATGTTTCTGCCCGAGGAAGACCGCTACAGCTATTCCAAGCAGCGGCTCATGAGCCAGATGAAGAGCCTGTTCGGGGGGCGCATCGCCGAAGAACTGATCTTCGGGCCGGCCTATGTGACCACGGGCGCCTCCAACGACATCGAACGGGCGACCGACATCGCGCGCAACATGGTGACGAAGTGGGGCCTGTCGGACCGACTGGGGCCGCTCACCTACAGCGAGGACGACGGCGAGATCTTTCTTGGCCGCAGCGTCACGCGGCACAAGCAGGTGTCAGACGGCACGGCGCACGCGATCGACAACGAAGTGCGCGAACTCGTGGACGTCTGCTACAAGGATGCCCGCGAGATACTCAAGGCCAACGAACCCAAGCTGCACGTCATGGCCGATGCCCTGTTGAAGTACGAGACGATCGACGAGGGGCAGATCAAGGACGTCATGGAAGGTCGTGAGCCCAAACCGCCGGAAGACTGGGACGAGCCGCCCGAGTCCGGCAAGCCTGTCGAGACCGACAAGCGCACAACACCGTTGGGCGGACCGGCGAGCCAGCACTAGCCCGCCGCCGCGCGCTAACCAGGGCAGCACACGAGGAAGGCGTTCATGGCGAGGCGCTATTTCGGCACGGACGGAATCCGTGGCCGCGTCGGCACCAGTCCGATGACCGTCGACTTTGCGCTGCACCTGGCGGGCGCGGCCGCGCGGGTGCTCACACCGAAGGGTGGCCAGGTCATGATCGGCAAGGACACACGCGTGTCCGGCTACATGTTCGAGTCGGCGCTCGAGGCCGGTTTCGTCGCTTCCGGAGTCGATGTGCTGCTGACCGGCCCGCTGCCGACCCCGGCGGTGGCCTACGTGACGAGTATCACCGACACCGACTTCGGCATCGTGATCAGCGCTTCACACAATCCCTACTACGACAACGGCATCAAGTTTTTCGACGTTGAGGGCGAGAAGCTTTCCGAAGCCGTGGAGGAAGAGATCGAGCTCGAACTGCAGGCGCCTCCCCGAACCGGCGATTCGAAGTCGCTGGGTCGCGCCACGATCGCCTCGTTCGCTCGTGAGGAATACACGAAGTTCTGCAAGCGGACGATCCCGGATGGCATGGATTTCGGCGGGCTCAAGATCGTTGTGGACGCGTCGCATGGCGCAGGCTACAAGGTCGCTCCGCAGGTCATCGCGGACCTTGGCGCCGAAGTGATACCGGTCGGCTGTTCGCCGAACGGACTCAACATCAACGACGGTTGCGGCTCGACCCGGCCCGACCTGCTCACGCTCAACGTCGTCGGCGTTCGCGCCGATGTGGGCGTTGCTCTTGACGGCGACGGCGACCGGCTCGTCATGGTCGACGAGCGCGGCAATCTCGTCGACGGCGACAAGCTGCTCTACGTTCTGGCCTGCGACCGGCACGAAACGAACAGCCTGAAGGGTCCGGTCGTCGGCACGCTCATGAGCAACCTCGGGCTCGAGCGAGCACTCGGCGCCCGCGGGATCGAGTTTCTGCGCACGCGGATCGGCGACCGCAATGTGCGAGCGACGCTCAAGGAACACGGCGGAATCCTCGGCGGCGAGCCTTCGGGCCATGTGCTGTGCCTGGACAAGATCAATACCGGCGACGGGCTGATCACGGCGCTGCAGGTGCTTTCGATCATGCGCCGAACGGGCCGTGCGCTCAGTGAACTCGTTGCCGGTATGCCGCAGTTGCCGCAGACGCTCGTGAACGTCGAAATCGGCGAACCGGTCGAAATCGGCTCCAAGTCGGCCATCTCCGATGCGGTCGAGGCGGCGGAAACGGAACTGGGGCAGGAGGGCCGAGTCGTGCTTCGCGCTTCAGGTACCGAACCGGTGATCCGGGTCATGGTGGAAGGCGAGGACCAGGCCACCGTGCGGGCATTGGCGTCCCGCCTTGCCGACTCCGTGCGCGCGGCCTGCGGGTGACCGGAATGGGCGTTGGCGCACGTACCCCGATCGTCGCGGGGAACTGGAAGATGAATGGCGCGCTGAACGCGAGCAGCGACCTCGTCGCCGCGCTTGTCGCGGGAGTCGGGGAGGGCGGCGATGCCGAAATGCTGCTCTGTCCGCCGTTCGTGTATCTCGATGCCGCGGCGCGGTGGATCGAATCCACGCCAATCGCTCTCGGAGCACAGGATCTTGCAAGTGAGGTGGAGCCCGGCGCGTATACGGGCGAAGTCGCAGGCGCGATGCTCGCGGACGTCGGCTGCACCCATGTCATCGTCGGGCACTCCGAACGCAGGACGCTCTACGGCGAAACGGACGACCAGGTCGTTGCGAAGTTCCGCGCCGCCCAGTCTGCAGGCCTCGTGCCGATTCTCTGTGTCGGCGAGACGCTCGCCGAGCGCGAGGATGCAGACACCGCCGCGGTCGTCACGCGGCAGGTCGGTGCGGTGCTCGATGTGCTTGGAGTCGACGCGCTTGGCGAGGCTGTCGTCGCCTACGAACCGGTCTGGGCCATCGGTACCGGACGTACGGCAACGCCCGATCAGGCACAGGAGGTTCACGCGCTGATCCGGGCACTGATTGGAGCGCAAAGTGCTACAATCGCGGGTGGCTTGAGGATCCTCTACGGCGGCAGCGTCAAGGGCGCCAACGCCGCGGAACTGTTCGCCAGAGAAGATATTGACGGCGGCCTCATAGGCGGCGCATCGCTCGACGCTTCGGAGTTTCTGACCATTTTTCACGCCGCAAGCGGCTAGCTTCGGGCGGGCATCAGGCGGAAAGCAACGAAATGCTTCTCACGGTCACATTGTTGGCTCACCTTGCAGTGGCCATGCTGATCATCGTGCTCGTCCTGCTGCAGCGGGGCAAGGGCGCGGATGCCGGCACGGGCTTCGGCGCGGGTGCGTCAGGGACGGTGTTCGGTTCGCGGGGCTCCTCGAATTTCTTCTCGCGTACGACTGCCGTCCTCGCCGCGATGTTCTTCGCGACGAGTCTGGCGCTCGCGTATTTCTCCACGCAGCGTACCGCGCCTGAGAGTCTGCTCGAGGGCTCCGTGTTCGACGATCCCACGGCAACGCTTCCCGCGATCGACCCGGCCACGGAGGATATTGCGCTGCCCGTGGACGATGTGGCACTCCCCGCAGACGGCGGGGAACTTCCCGAATTGCCCGAACTCGATCCCGGGCCAGCCGATAACTGATTGCGGATGTGGTGGAATTGGTAGACACGCTGTCTTGAGGGGGCAGTGGCGCAAGCCGTGCCGGTTCGAGTCCGGCCATCCGCACCAATCCAATAGCACGCCGGCTGCCCCATTTTCGCGGGCAGACTGGTACAATGCCCGCCGACCGATTGGCTGGGGAGAGATGCTCGCGAACTACGCCCCCGTGCTGATTTTCCTGCTTGTCGCTGCAGGCTTGGGCGTGGTGCTGCTGGCGTTGGGTCTAGCGCTCGGCAGAGGCTCGAAGGACTCGCAGAAGCTGTCTCCGTACGAGTGCGGTTTCGAGGCATTCGAAGACTCGCGCATGCGCTTCGATGTGCGCTACTACCTCGTCGCGATCCTGTTCATCATCTTCGATCTCGAAATAGCGTGCCTGTTTCCCTGGGCCGTGTCGCTCGACCGCATCGGCCTTTTCGGGCTGATCGCCATGGGCATTTTCCTGGCCGTGCTCGTCGTCGGTTTCGTCTATGAATGGCGCAAAGGGGCACTGGAATGGGATTGACCCAGGAAGCGCCGTTTGACGTACCGGAGGTCATGAACCGAGGGTTCGTCGTCACGAAGGTCGATGCCCTCATGAACTGGGCCAGGACAGGCTCGATGTGGCCCGTCACCTTCGGTCTCGCCTGTTGCGCGGTCGAGATGATGCATGCCGGCGCCTCGCGCTACGACCTCGATCGCTTCGGCGTGATGTTCCGGCCGAGCCCGCGGCAATCGGACGTCATGATCGTTGCCGGTACGCTCGTGAACAAGATGGCGCCGGCGCTCAGGAAGGTCTACGACCAGATGGCCGAACCGCGTTGGGTCATCTCCATGGGTTCGTGCGCCAACGGCGGCGGCTACTACCACTATTCCTACGCGGTCGTGCGCGGTTGCGACAGGATCGTGCCGGTTGACGTTTACGTTCCGGGTTGCCCGCCAACGGCGGAGGCCCTGCTGTTCGGCATCATCCAGTTACAGCAGAAAATCAGGCGCACGCACACGATCGCCCGGTAGCGAAAGGCTGCGCACGGCAGGGATTGCGGACCACACGGCTGGAACGCGCGAGCATTTGATCGAATGGCAACAACTGAGCTGACGGAACGTTATCTGCGCCTCGCCGAGACGCTCGCATCCCGGTTCGGGAGCCGCCTTGTCCGTCTGACGGACAGCCCCGGAGAACTGAGCTACACGGTCGCGCCGGCTTCACTGCTCGAGTGTTGCGATGAGCTGCGCGACACCGAAGCGCTTGGCTTCGAGATGCTCATGGATCTTTGCGCTGTCGACTATTTCGTCTACGGGCGCGACGAATGGCGCACCGATGGGGCCACGGCAACCGGGTTCAGCCGCGGTGTGTTCGCGTCCTCCGACGATGCCGCGGAACCGCTCGATATCGCGAATGCGCAGTACCAGCCGCCCGCACGTTTCGCCGTGGTTTACCACCTGCTCTCGATCACGCACAACCACCGCTTGCGGCTCAAGGTCTTCTGCGAGGACGACGAGCATCCCATGCTCGATTCGGTTACGGGAACCTGGGCTTCGGCGGACTGGTACGAACGCGAAGCCTTCGACCTTTTCGGCATCCTGTTTCGCGGCCATCCCGATCTCAGG
>JAQAJI010000023.1 GCA_028278665.1 Candidatus Rariloculus versatilis | reverse complement strand
TCGGCGCGTGATTCTCCTCGACACGCACGTCCTGTTGTGGCTCAGAGCAGGTGACAAGCGCCTGGGTCGCAGCGCCCTACGCGAGATCGACGCAACCGCGTGACAGCAACAGCGCCTGAGTCTCTCCCGTTCCGCCGCACTGAGTGAAGGGCCTGAAACCCAAGAGAGCCCCAACGGACGGACTCGGCGCTTGTAATTAATTAATCAGTTAATTAATATCCTGCTCCATGCAAGCGGGGCATGCCCAGACAAACCGCAAACCGGGACGGCCGTCCTCGCACGGCGGTTTCGATACCCGCCAGGCGTTGATCGACGCGGCGCGGGAGCTGTTCTCCAAATACGCGTACGACGAAGTGTCGACCAAGCGCATTGCCGACGCGGCGGGCGTCAATCCGGCGATGATTCGCTACCACTTCGGGGGCAAGGCCGGACTGCTAGAGACGGCGTTCGACGAGGCGATCGCGCTGATCGTCGATGAACTCGGTACGCAGTCGACGGACGGTGGCGAGGTCGGACTCGAGCGCGTCCTGGGCCTCTACATACGCTCGATGGCGGCCAATCCCTGGCTGCCGAAGATGATGCTGCAGCACGTGCTGCCCGAGGGCGGCCGCCTGCAGGGTCGCGCCGCAGAGCGGATCTCGACGGGCGTCGCACCGGTGGTGCGCGAACTCGTGGCGCGAGGGCAGGTAAGCGGGGAGCTGCGCCCCGAACTCGATCCGAGGCTCACGACGATCTCGCTGGTGAGTCTCGCGATCTTCCCGTTCCTCGCCAAACCGCTGCTCAAGCGCGTGCTTGGGGTCGAACTTGACGAGGCGCTTGTCGCGGCATTCGTCGAACACACATCGGCGATGTTCCATCGCGGCGCTGGAGTCGATCATGCGGCCTGAGTCATCTGTCCGTTCCTCCACGCTGATCGTCTGCGCAACGTTCGCGCTAGCGCTGGCGGCCTGCGAGCAAGCGGAAACGCCGCTGCCGATCGTCGGCACGCTCGAACGCGACCGTATCGAACTCGTCGCCGAAGCCAATGAGCCGATCGTCGACATTTTTGTGACGGAGGGCGACGCGGTCGCCGAGGGCGATGCGGTGCTTAACCTCGACCCGGCCGTGCACGCGACGCGCATCGCGCGAGCGCGGGCGAACCGCGACCGCGCCGAGCAACGGTTCGCGGAGCTCGTACGCGGCCCCCGCCAGGAGCGCATCCTCGAAGCCCGTGCGCGCGTCGACGGCGCCCGTGAGGACCTCGCCAGTCAACAGCGCGAGCACGAGCGAGTGGAGTCGCTGCTCGAACGGAATCTCGCGAGCCCTTCGGACCTCGACCGCGCCTATTCCCGGCGCGAACTCGCCGAAGCGGAGTTCGAGCGGGCGACGGCGCTGCTCGAGGAGTTGCTCGAGGGCACGACGGCCGAGGAACTCGGCCAGGCGAGGGCCGCGCTCGACGAGGCCGAAGCGTTGCTCGCCGAGGCAGAAATTTCGGCGGCGCGTCTCGAACTGAAGGCGCCGCGTGCGGGCATCGTCGAGACGCTGCCCTACGAGGTCGGCGAGCGGCCGCCGAGAGGCGCGACAGTCGCGGTGCTGCTTGCCGATTCCGCGCCTTATGCGCGAGTCTATGTACCGGAGCCGATCCGCGCGCGGATCACGCCGGGGCTGCGCGCGCTGATCCGCGCCGACGGCATCGCGCAACCTTTCGAGGGCGAGGTGCGCTTCGTCGCGGCCGATGCCGCGTTCACTCCCTACTATTCCTTGACGCAGCGCGACCGCAGCCGGCTCAGCTACCCTGCGGAGGTCGTCCTGACCGAGGACCGCGCGCAGACACTGCCGACCGGCGTGCCCGTCGAGGTCGACTTTCCGTCGATCAGGCCGGCTGGCGAGCAGGCGCCGTGATGGACGCCGCGACCATGACTGATGCCACACGCGGCGTGAGCGTCGACGCCGGCGCGGGCAACACCGGCGACGGCAGCGGCAGCAGCAGCGGTAGCGGTAGCGGCAGCGGCAGCAGTAGCAACGACAACGTCGGCAACAGCAGCGGAGCCAGTAGCGCCGGAAACGCGGGCAGCGACAGCGGCGATGGAAGCGGAAACGCCGGCAGCACCAGCGGCACCCGCGACCCCGCGATAGTCGCCATCGGCCTGACCCGCCGTTTCGGCCGCACAGTCGCGGTGGATGCGGTCGACCTCGAAATCCCGCGCGCAAAGATCTACGGCTTTCTGGGCCCGAACGGCTGCGGCAAGTCGACCACATTCCGGATGCTCTGCGGCCTCCTCACTCCGACAGAGGGCGAGGTCCGTGTGATGGGTCACAGCATCCCGCGCGAAGCGGAGACGGTCCGCCCACTGATCGGCTACATGACGCAGCAGTTCTCCCTGTATCGCGATCTTTCGGTACGCGAGAACCTCGACTTTCTCGGCAAGGTCCGGGGATTGTCCCGCCGCAGGCGGCGCGAACGCATCGCCGGGAGCCTGCAGACCTACGATCTGGAGCGCCTTGCCCGACGCCGCCCCGAGAACCTCAGCGGCGGCGAACGGCAACGGCTCGCGCTCGCGGCCGCGGTGCTGCACGAGCCGCCCATCCTGCTGCTTGACGAACCGACGAGCGCCGTCGATCCGCGCACGCGGCGCAGTTTCTGGGACAACCTGTTCAAGCTCATCGAAGAGGACGTGACGATTCTCGTCTCGACCCACTACATGGAGGAAGCCGAGCGTTGCCATCAGCTCGCGATTCTCGATCGCGGCAAGCTCGTCGCCGAGGGCGAGCCAAAGACGCTGATCGGAAACCTCGCGCACACGGTACTCGAGGTCGAGGGCGAGCGGCTCGGCCGCGTGCGGCAGCGCATCGCGGAACTCGGGATCGCGCGCAGCGTCGCGCAGCTCGGCAATCGCCTGCGTGTGCTGCTCGACCCGGGCGATACTGAGGCTGCCGAGCGCGTCGGCGCGGCGGTCGCGTCGAGCGGTGCAACAATTGCCCGGACGCGGCCCGGACTCGAGGACGTGTTCGTCGCGGCGACGGAAGGCGACTGAGATGCGTTCGCTGCAGAGGATTTTCGCGGTTGCCGGCAAGGAGGTCCGGCAACTCGCGCGCGATCGCCTGACCTTCGGCATGATCCTCGGCATTCCGATTGTCCTGATCATGCTCTTCGGATACGCGATCAACCTCGACGTCAGGAATCTTCGCACCGGCATCGTCGACGAGGCGGGCACCCAGCTTTCGCGCAAGCTCGTCGCCGACCTCGTGGCGACTCAGGTAGTCGATGTCGTCTCCCGGGAGGACTCGGTGGAAGCGCTCGAGGCGGCGATGCAGCGCAACGAGATCGTCATGGGGCTCCACATTCCGAGCGACTTGGAGCGCCGGCTTGCCGACCCGAACCGCGCGGCCGCGCAGCTTCTCGTCGACGGGACCGACCCGCTCATCGCCGGCATCGCGGGGGCGATCGTCGCCATGCCGCTCGATGTGCGCGCGCGGGTCGCGGCGCCGCCGCCGAGGACGCTGCTGTCGGCACGAGCCTTCTTCAATCCCGAACAGCGCTCGGCGGTCATGATCGTGCCGGGTCTCATCGGCGTGATACTGACGCTGACCATGGTGCTGTTCACGGCCGTTGCCATCGTGCGCGAGCGCGAGCAGGGCAACCTCGAACTGCTCATCACGACGCCGGTGCGCACCACGGAACTCATGGCGGGCAAGATCCTGCCGTACATCGCGATCGGGCTCATTCAGGTCACGCTGATCCTCATCGTCGGCTCGACGCTGTTCGACGTGCCGATCCGCGGCACGCTGGCGGACCTCTATCTCGCTTCGGCGGCGTACATCGCCGCACTGCTCGGGCTCGGGCTGCTCATATCGACGATCGCGAAGATTCAGTTCCAGGCGTTTCAGCTCACGTTTTTCATCATGTTGCCGTCGATCCTGCTCTCGGGTTTCGTGTTCCCGTTCGACGGGATGCCTCCGCTCGCGCAGGGCATCGCGCAGGCGCTGCCGCTCACGCACTTCATCGTGCTCGTGCGCGGCATCGTGCTGAAGGGGGCGGAACTCACCGATCTGCTCGTTCCGCTGCGCAACCTCGGGATCGTGTTCGTCGTCGCAATGACGCTCGCCATCATCCGCTTCCGCAAGCGCCTCGACTAGGCGCCCGCGCCGCACAGCGACGACAGACAGCCGGCTCGCGCGCCAATCCGCTTCCTCAAGCGCCTCGACTGGAAGCCCGCGCCGCATAGCGACGACAGACAGCCGGCTCGCGCCAATCGGCTTCCTCAAGCGCCTCGACTGGAAGCCCGCGTCATGGAGGCCGTCGAGAGCGCGGTGGCCGGCGTGAATTCCTGCGGCGCCGGCTCGCAGGTAAAATCGCGCGCTTCGACGAGAAACGGCACGGACACCAGAGGAGCAGCATGGACACAGGGACCCTCGACAAGCTCGCGATCCGCGAGGTCATCGAAGACTGGGTGGTCTGGAGCGATTCCGGCGACTGGGAGCGCTTCGCGACGGTCTGGCACGATGACGCGTGGATGTCGGCGACGTGGTTTCAGGGTCCGGCGACCGACTTCATCGCGGCGCGCAAGGCGGGATTCGAACGCGGCGTCAGCATCATCCACTTTCTCGGCGGGACGAGCGTCGAGATCGCCGGGGCACGGGCCGTCGCGCAGACGAAAATGACGATCAACCAGAGAGCGGAAGTCGATGGCGTCGCCGTCGATGCGGTCTGCACGGGCCGGTTCTTCGACTTGTTCGAGAAACGGGACGATCGCTGGGCCGTCGTCCGCCGCCAGCCGATCTACGAAAAGGACCGGCTTGATCCGGTCGATCCGGCCGCGACGCTCGAACTCGACGCGGAACTGCTCGGCAGGTTTCCGGAGGGCTATCGCCACCTCGGCTATCTGCAGACACGGGCCGGTTTCGAGGTCAAGCTCGGCTTGCCGGAGCTTCGCGGCCGCGCCGTCGAACAGCTCTACCAGGACGGCGTAAACTGGCTCGCGGGAGCACCCTGGAGGGGGAAGCCATAGACCGCAACTCTTACCAAGCCGCGCCTGTGCGCAAAACTCTGCGCGATCAACGTGGCCCTTGGTGCGATGTGCGGGCTGGAACGGTACCTTGGCGCCTCAAGCGTGCTGCAGGCTGGACCGGCATTTCCGTGGCAAGCCGTAAGTGGGCCAGGCCGCAAGCGCCGCGGAAAAACCGCAACCCGGCTTACAGAGCACCGAGCGAGAGCCAGGTCGGCGCCGAAAGCAGACAGATCCTGCCGAGCGTTGCTAGGGCTTCCGGATGACGATCTCCTCGACAGCGCGCCGCTTCTGGGTCGGCACGGCCTTCGGTATGCCGTACCAGAAGAGCCCGACGAGGCGTTCGGCTTCCGGATCCATGCCGACGAGGTCGTAGAAGCCCTGCTCGCGGGTGACGGGGCCGGTGGTCCACTTCACGCCGATACCGCGTTGCCACAGATAGAGCATGAGGTTCTGCACGGCGCAGCAGCACGCCGCATAGTTCTCAAGGTCGACGATCTCGTCGCCGGCGCGCCGGCTCGTGAGCACGAAGTTACCGGGGATGGCGCTCATACGGTTGTATCTGAGCTGTGCGGCACGCTCACCCTTGGTCGATCGATCCAGTTCCGCCGCGCAACGGGCGATCGCGTCGGCCGTCTCGTCCCCGAGCACATAGAACCGCCATGGTTCCGTGAGACGGTGATTCGGAGCCCAGCGCGCGACTTCGATCGCCTCGAGCAGCACTTCGGTGCCGACGGGTTCGGGCTGAAAGAAGTTGACGGATCGCCGGCCGCGCAGCAGCTCCGCCAGATCCACCGGCTCGATCATCTGCGCCTGTCGCTTGCTTGCTTCCATGTACTTTCTTAAATTATTGATAACAAAAAGATTCTGTCTGGTGCTTGCTTGACTGTGCGGAATTGCGGCAAGACAATCCTCCGACCGCAGCGCAGCGTCGAGAAGCCGTGAACCCCGTCAGCCGTGACTGAGACAACAGACGCCATTGTAATCGGTGCGGGCGTGATCGGCCTTGCGGTCGCACGCGAACTCGCGACGCACGGGCGCCAGGTCATCGTCATCGAGCGCAATGCGGGGATCGGCCAGGAAACCTCGTCACGCAACTCCGAGGTCATTCACGCCGGGATCTACTATTCGCGCAACAGCCTGAAGGCGCGGCTGTGCGTGGCCGGGAAGGAACGGCTCTACGCGTATTGCCGGGAAAAGGACATTCCGCACGAGCGTTGCGGCAAGGTCATCGTCGCGGTCGGCGAGGCGCAGGTTTCCGCGCTTGAGGCCCTGCGCGAACGGGCGCGCGACAACGGCGTCGGCGACCTCGAGTGGCTCGATGCGGCCGCGCTTCAGGCGCGCGAACCGGCGGTGTGTGGCGCGGCAGGCCTCTGGTCGCCGTCGAGCGGCATCATCGACAGCCATGCGTTCATGCTCGCGCTGCAAGGCGATCTCGACCGGCACGGCGGAGCCGTGGCGTTGGTCTCGGAAGTCCGTGAAGGGCGTGTTGAAGGCGACAGGATTCGGCTGAGCGTCGCGAGCGGCGGCGGCGCCGGTAGCGGCGGCGGAAGCAAACGCAGCGCGGACAGTGGTGGCGGCACAGGCACGGGCAGCGGCACAGCCGCGAGCAGCAGCACAGCCGCGAGCAGCGGCACAGGCAAAGGCACTGGCAAAGGCGACAGCGGCCCCGGCGAAAGCAACGCGGGCCGCGAAGGCAGTGGCCCGGCAAGCACCGGAGGCGACGACGGCAGCGGCGCCGGGGTCAGCGAGATCGAGGCACGCACTGTAATCAACGCGGCGGGGCTCGACGCAAGCCGTGTGGCACGCGCGTTTGCAGCCGGCGACAGCGCGGCAGGCTCGGCGATCGCCAGCGGGAACATCGGCGGCGCGAGTGCCGACAGCGAGCACGCGGCGATTCCCGAAACTCGTTTCGCAAAGGGCAGCTATTTCCTCTACGACGGACCCTCACCGTTCAACCACCTCGTCTATCCGCTGCCTGTCGACGGCGGCCTTGGCATCCACGCGACCCACGACCTTGCGGGAAGCCTGCGCTTCGGTCCGGACGTCGAGTGGATCGACACGGTCGCTTACGAGGTCGACGGCTCACGGGCAGCGAAATTCGCACACTCGATTGCGACCTGGTGGCCGGATCTCGATCCGGCACGCCTCAACCCGGGCTACGCGGGCGTGCGCCCGAAACTCGTCGCAGCCGGCGAACCGCCGGGAGACTTCCTCATCATGGGTCCGGCCGAATCCGGCCATGGGCAACTGGTCCACCTGCTCGGCTTCGAGTCGCCGGGACTGACGGCCTCACTGGCGCTCGCGAAGGAAGTGCAGAACCGGCTGGGTTGAGTCCGGCGCGCGAGTCATCGCCAAAACGAGCACACGGCTTGCGCCGCGTGACGCAATGGAGTGCCCCCAAGGCGGTGCCCACCGCATGGCGTCGGCTCATCTGGCCCTTGAGGGAATGCAGACGAAAGGCGGAAATGTGGCTTGACGGCTACGGACGCTGTGGGCCAACCGCTGTCACACTTCTGCCCACGGATTGACGAGTTGCACTCCCGTTGTCTCGAAGTCGGCCACGTTTCCCGTCGCCACGGTCATCCCGTGCACAATGGCAGTCGCGGCAATCAGCGCGTCCCTTTCGGATCGCGGATTCGGAACATGCAATTGCGCGCACTTCAGGGCCACGGCGGAATCGACTGGCAGTGTGCGCTCCAGGAATTCGGGTAGGACATGCCGGTCCATCCAGGTTCGCAGGCGCTCTCCCTGCCCGGCGTCGCGGCGTTCGATACGCAGGACACCGATTTCCAGCTCCATGAGGGTCAGCGCAGAGACATAGAAACTCGCGGCATCCCAACCCGAAACCCATGCCGCGACATGGGCGTCCGCCTTCCCATCTCCGAGCTTGCGCAACTCGGAAATAACGTTCGTGTCGAGCAGGAACATCAGGAAAGATCGAGCGGAGGGGTGTCGATTCGAATGCGCGGCGGGTCGAACTCGATGGCGGCGAGGCCCTCCATCGACAGTGCCTCTTCCAGGCTTCGCCGCTGTCGGGCCAGGCGCCGGTAGTCCTTGATGCTGAGCAACACATGTGCCGGTTCGCCACGGTGCGTGATGAACACGGGTCCTGCCCTGGCTGCCCTCTTCGCACGTCCGACATCCTGATTGAAGTCGCGGCTCGTTACTGTCGTGATGCTCATGCCAGCCTCGTGAATATATGTAGCAATGTAACTACATTGATCATGGTAATGCAAGTGCGGGAAACCGGATGCACCGGTTCCGTCCGCCTCGCTCGCGGTCGTGGAGGAAATGCAGAAACGGCTAACTCGAGTGTAGGCCGGCGGTCTGCGGCTGCGACTGCGCCACCCCGTGCTTCTGCTACGGCAAGACCTAAGCGACCATCGAATGCAGGAGAAGCAGCATCGTGCCCGTGAGTAGCGAGGCCAGACTTGCCGAGACGCCCCAGCGCACGATCGTTGGCCCCTGGTAGACGCAATACACGACCGGCACGGCCGGCAACACCACGACCAGGGCGCAAGCGCGCAGCCAGCGCGCCGCCCAGGGCCAGCGGTGCGCCCAGCACAACAATTCCGTCCGGGAGCTCGCGGCGCTGACGATCGATGCCTCGCTGCCGAGCCTTGCACGAGCTTCCGCCGTCGCTTCGTCGGCCGTCAGGCCCCGATCGAGCCCTTCCTGCCGTAGATCGTCATAGTGCTCGCCGACCTCCACGACGATGCGCCGCACGCAGCGCGGTGCAATGCCGCTGTCGAGCAGGGACCGTTGCAGCGAATCGAAACCCGGCTCAGGCATGCTCGGGCTCCCCGAGCGCGGCCTGGATGCCGGAACTCACGCGGTCCCACTCGGCCGTCAGCCGGGCCAGACGCTGCGTGCCCTTCGGCGTCACGCTGTAGTAGACGCGCGTGCGCCCGTTGACGGGCTTGCGGCGCGCCCTGAGCGCCCCGGAACGTTCCAGCGAATGCAGCACCGGGTAGACGACGCCTTCGCCGAGCGAGATCGCCTCGCTCGTCACGAGCCGCACGGCCTTGACGATCTCGTAGCCGTACATCTCGCGCTGTGTGAGAAGCCGCAAGAGCAGGAGTTCCGGAACGCCGCTCATGAACGGAGGATTGGTCTGCGCCATGGGTCACCATCGGGCCGGGACAGCAGATTCGAACCTACCTTGCGCGGCAAGGTATGTCAACCGGATCTAGATCGCGACCCGCTTCGCGCTGGCTGCGCGGCCGAGGATGAAGTGGGTCCCGATGGGTTTCCTGATCGAATCTGAATGGTCGAACAAGAGCAGGCGCATGAAATTCGACAAGAAACAGCCGGGTGGAGAAACTGTTTCCAACGGACCGCGATCACCACAGCCCTCCCGAACAAACCTCAATGTCTGGTGCGCGCGGTGCGGCAGTCAACGCCGCTTCTTGCAGTGTGAGCCATCAAACGAATTGCTACGCCCCGGCCCACGCCACATAGATCAACCTGAGCGACATTGCCGCCAGCAGCACGCGAATGGCCAAATTGAATGTGCTCCGGCTCACGAAGCGGCGCAGCGCGATGCCGGCGGGGATGAAGGCGGCCGCCGGGATCACCGCGAGCAGGCTTTGGGTGAGGAGTTCCGGCGTGTAGAGCCGCGCGCCGACCACTATCGCGAAGTGAAAGACGGCGAAGGCGCCGAACGCCGCCGAGACGGCATAGACATAGGCATGCGGGCGCAGGCCGAGAGAATCGGCGTACGGCGCAATGATCGGGGCCGCGATGCCGGTCGAGGCCTGCAGACCACCGGCCCCGGCGCCGACCAGCGGCGACCAGCGCATGCGGCTTGCGAGCGACAGCGAAAGCTCCGGACGCGCAAGCCGTAGCAGAACGTAGCCGAAAAGCCAGATCCCGAGCATCGCGGACAGGAACCGCTCGCTTGCGAGATACAGCACCGCCGCACCAACTGCGGCGCCCGGGACGCCAGCGAGGAGGAGGCGCGGCAGTTCCGGCAATTCCGAGTATGCGTCCCGGTGGGTCCAGATCTGATAGGCGTTGAGGACGAGCGTCGGGATGATCATCGTGAGCACCGCGCGTTCGACGCCGAGGAATTCGGCGAGCACCGGGACCGTCACGAGCGGCAGGCCCATGCCCGTGATGCCCTTGACGAGCCCCCCGAGCGCGAGCGCCCCGAGGATGATCGCCAGTTCCTCAAAGGTAAACGTAATCGGCAAAGGCAAGTCCCCTGACAGCGACGGGTTGCGCACGCCGCGGCGCTACGGCCCGCGTATTGTCATGCATAAGGCAAGTCCCCGACAGCGGCAGGCCTGGCGCCCCGGCGTCCGGCGGCCCGCGTATTGCCATTCATCAGGCGAGTCCCCGACAGCGGCAGGCCCGCGCCCCGGCGCTGCGGCCCGCGTATTGTTATGCATGGCATTGGTTCGCTGGTAGTCTCTCGCCGTGACCGACATGAACCGCGGCAACGAACTCGAACGGCCTTTTGTCGAGGCCGAGCTGACCTATCTCCTCGACACGGGCGTCACGCCCGTGAACTACCCGTCCGTGGCCGGTGGGCGAAGCGAGCGCGACACGGGGGACCCGGCGCACCACACCGTCGTCGTGCGCAACGCGCGGCTTCGCACCGAGCCCTGCACGCTCGACCGCGAGGGATTCGCGCTCGCCCGGCACGAAACGACGGTCAGCAACTTCTACGACGAGGCCGAGATCAATGCCGTGTATACGGCGGAGGTTGAAGCGCTCGTCGCGGAGCGGACAGGCGCCGCGCGCGCCGTCGTCTTCGACTACACGCGCCGCTCCGACGACGCCGGCGTACAGCAAACGCGCACGGTCCGCGGGCCGGCGGCGCTGGTGCACAACGACTACACGGACCGCTCGGCGACCCAGCGGCTGCGCGACATCCTTCCCGACGAGGCCGATGAACTCCTCGAACGGCGGTTCGCGATCGTAAACGTCTGGCGCTCGGTCGCCGGGATCGTCTACCGGTCGCCGGTTGCGCTGTGCGACGGAAGCAGCGTCGCGGAAAAGGATGTGATCGTCGTCGAGCGGCGTGGCGTCGACCGGATCGGCGAAATCTGCCGGATCGCGTTCAACGAATCGCACCGCTGGTTCTACTATCCGCAGCTTGCACCCGGCGAGGCGTTGCTGATCAAGACCCACGATTCGGGCGGCAACGGGCGCTGCAGGTTCGCCCCGCACGCGGCGATCGAGAACCCGGCCGCGCTGCCCGACGCGCCGCCGCGCGAGAGCATCGAGGCGCGGGTGTTCGCGTTCTTCTCGGGGTCCGGTGAGTAGTTTCAGGTCGACAAAGACGTTTCCCGGGATCCGGACAACCGCCTTAAGTCGGCGGCGACGCTTGTCAGCCTCCGGCCAACAGCCTCAGCTCGGCATAGACGCTTCTCAGCCTCCCCCCAACAGCCTCAGGTCGGCGTAGACGCTGCGAACGCCGCCGTCCTCGACGAGGTCGGTCCAGACGAAAACGAGTCCGTCGCCCGTGCTGAGCATCTTCGGCACGTCGAGCGGTTGGGAATACTCGCTCTCGGCGACCGTCACGATCGGGCCGAGCGTGCCGTCGGCCGCGACTCGCCGGGCGACGAGCGCGGTACCCTCCGTCTCTGCGCGCCGCCACCAGCTTACGACCGCGGCGCCGGAGTCCACGAGCGCAACGTCCACCTGGCCGAAGGAGCCGGCCGTGTCGACATCGATCGCGGCGCCGAAGCTCGCTCCGCCGTCGCTCGAACGCGCGAGTCTCACGCGCGGCTCGTTGTCGGGCGCCGTGAACCACGCTACCGCGACATCCTCATCGGCCACGTCCATTGACGAACCATTGACCGGGCAGCCCTCGATCCGCCAGTTGTCCGGACCGAGCACGACCGGATCGAGCCACCGTTCGCCGTCGTGACGGCGCACGACAATGTCGCGAATCTCCTCTTCGGTGCGGTCCCTATAGGTCACGAGCAAATCGTCGCCGGCGAGCGCCGCATCGGGCGAGCAGCATTCGCAGACGAGTTCGTCGACCGCAGCGCGCTCGGTGACCGCGCCGTCAGCGTTCAGGCGCGCGTAGCGCAGGCTGCCGCCGCGAAGTTCCGGCGCCGAAGGCGGCAATTCGTCGAGCAGGTAGTTCCTGCCGTCGAGCCAGAGGATGCCGACGGAGTCGTCCCAGGGGAAGAACTTCGCGAACCCGTGCTCGGCTTCAGTGCCATCGAGATTGAGCAGGGACGGTTCGCTCCAGGTGTCGCCGGCATCCTGAGACACGGCCGTATAGACGTCGTAGGCGCCGAAGCTGTCCGGCTGCAGTACGAGCCAGTGGGCCGCCCAGAGGTCCCCGGAGATCGGCGCGACGGACGGCAGGTCGGCCCAGTTCGCGAACCAGTCCGGGCCGCGTGCGACGTCGCGCGGCGCGCTCCATTGCCGCTCGTCTAGCGTCGAGAAGCGCAGCACGTAGTCGCCCTCCTCGTACTCGAGCCAGCTCGCGACTGGGCCTGAGCCGATGCCGGCCGCAAGGTTCGGTTCCCCGCTGCCCGTGCCGGCGGGGAGCGCCAGCGCTTCGGGCGGGAGTAGCGGCGTATCGTCGGCCGGCGGGCCGCTGCAGGCGGCGATGGCGGCGGTGGCCAGGACAAACGGCGCGACGGCATTGCGCATCGATCGAGTCATGAATCTCTACCCCGTGTAAGGACGGCGCGGAAGCGTACGCGCGCCGGCAGCCCATGGCAAAAGTCGCGGCTGCGTCCGGCTGCGACGCGGAACTCTCGCCACCGGCTGCTACGCGCGCTCGAACCGGTAAACGAACGCAGGCGGCATGTTGAGCGCCGCGAATCCAAGACAGGAGGCCTTGAGCCCGAGCCCGTCGAGCACTCGCCTGCCGACCGGGCAGATGCCGCCATAGGTGAATTGATGAAACGCCCCGCCGTCGCCGAGCAGCCTGAAAGCGGACGCGAGCAGCCGGCGCTTCCTGACGTCGGAAAACAGCAGCAACGGCAGCCCGCTGATGACGAAATCGACGGTGCCCGTCAGATCCTCCAGATGCTGTCCGAGCCATGTCGCATCGCCGCGCACTGTCCGGGCCCTGGGAAAGCGTGTCTTGAGGATTTCGACGAAACGCTCGTCGCTTTCGACGAGGTAGAGATTGCGTTCGGCCACGCCCGCGGCAACGATCGCCCGTGTCAGCGCTCCGGTTCCCGCCCCGACCTCGACGACGCGAGCGCCCGCGCCGCAGCCGCGCGCCATGAGCCGGCCCAGCGACGGACTGCTCGGCGCGATGGCGCCCACCGCGCGCGGATCGCGAACCCAACTCGTCAGGAAATGCCCGAGCTGGCGCTCGCGGACGGGTTGAAGTTCGCTGTTGGCCATGTCGCTACCTGCGGTCCGCTCAGCGCGCCGCGTAGGGCCGGGCCACACAGCGCATCGAGCGGGTCATCTCCCGGTCTCGGCCGGCCTACAGTTCCCGGACGCGCACGTTGCGGAACATGACCGTGCCCGACCCGTACTGCAAGGCGAACGGTCCGCTGGTGTAGGTCTCGTCTTCGATGTCGACAGTCTGCGAGCCGTTGAGCGTCACCTGCAGGCGCGAACCGTCCGCAACGATCTCGTAGGCATTCCAGCGGCCGCCCGTATTGATGATGGTCGCGGGCGCCGCAAAGTTGACGATGCCGCCGGTCCGGTAGGTCTGGTCGGAGCGCGTGTCGAAAATGTTGACTTCGTAGCAGTTGTCGGCGGCGATCTGGCCGGGATCCTGACAGCGGATGAAAACGCCGCTGTTGGCCTCGACGTTCACGAAGAACTCGAGCTGTACCTCGAAGTTGTCGTAGTCGACGTCGGTCACGAGGTAGCCGGTGTCGCCGCTGCCCTCGACGTAGTCGTTGACGAGTTCCCAGGTCGCGTCGCCGACCAGATTGAAGCGGTCCAGGTTGCTGCCGTCGAAGAGCGTTACCCAGCCTTCGTCGGCATCGGCGGATGCTGCCGCGTCTGCGGGCGCCGCGTCGGACGCCGCTTCGGAGCTTGCTCCGTCATCCTGCGGCACCGATTCGGGATCTCCCGCGGGCGAACAGCCGACGAGCCAGACGAGCGGCAGAAGCACAACAGCGATGGTGCGGATCATGACGCCTCTCCCCTTCTTCTTCGACCATTCCGCCGTGCAACGGGTGCGGGCAGGCACTGCCGAGGCTCGGACGCTGCCTCTCACCGGCTGGTTATGATGGCACAGCCGCGCGCGGTATGGACAGATGGTATCGGCCCGCCGGCAAGCAAATCAGCTCCTCGACAGGAGGATCGGGGACCGGACGACGGGACGACCGGGGAACGGGAGACGGGACGACCGGGGAACGGGAGACGGGGTGACGGGGCAAGCCGGCGACGATCCCTCCCCGGTCACTCGCCGTCAAGCTGCTCCGGCGCGATCTCGATGCCGAACAGATGGCCCTCGATCCGGGCCGTACGGCGGTCGACGCTGTTCAGTTGGTCGCGAATGCTGGCGTGTTCGGTTTGCATCTGGGCACGCAGGGAGCCGAACTCGGTTTGCATCTCGGCGCGCAGGGAGCCGAGCTCGGTTTGCATCTCGGCGCGCAGGGAGCCGAGTCCGGTTTGCATCTGGGCGCGCAGGGAGCCGAGTCCGGTTTGCATCTCGGCACGCATCGTAGCGTGTTCGGTTTGCATCTCGGCGCGCATCGCAGCGTGTTCGGTTTGCATCTGAGCACGCAACGCGCCGATTTCGGACAGAATCAATGCCGCGAACGCAGCAACCGCCAGAAGCATGGTGCATACGACAGTGATTGCCTGACGCCACTCGCTCAACGCTCTACCCGCTGCACGCAACTCGATTCTCCAACTGACGATACCATTTTCGAGGTTCACGGTGCGGGTGTTCCACGCGTTGTTCTCCACAAAGCGTGCGGATTCGCTCGTCGTGACCGGCGCTGCAGCGTCGCTTTCGCAGGACGCGGGCCCCGGTCCCTCCCGCGCCTTCCCCTTTGTGTGCCGCACCGCTCTGCGGCCGCACGCTGCCGCCGCGTACTGCTACCATTCGCGTCTTGCCCGCACGGACGGAACCCACAATGACCACGATGAACGCTCCTTGTCGCACTCGGACGGCGCTCACCACGATAAACGCTCGTTGTTGCACCCGGACAGCCGTTCATGCTGTGTTTCTCCTCGGATTCGCGGCCCTCGCGCTCGGGCCCGCCAGCGTCGCGGCCCAGGACGCCTCACCAGCCACCGAAGCCCGCGGCGACTTCGACTACGAATCGTGGGACCAATATCTCGGCGGCGGCGATTCCTCACAGTACTCCTCGCTCGATCAGATCGACAGCGACAACGTCACCGATCTCGAGGTCGTGTGGACCTACCCCACCGGCGAGCGCGGCGCCTACCGCTTCAACCCGATCATTGTCGACGGCGTGATGTACGTGCTCGCTCACAACAATTCGCTGATCGCGCTTGACGCCGCGACGGGCGAGGAGATCTGGCGCAAGGAACACGAAGGCCCGGTCAGCAACCGCGGCATGAACATCTGGCGGAGCGAGGACGGCTCGGACAAGCGCATCTTCTACCTGAACGCGGGACAGCTCACGAGCGTCGACGCCGACACGGGCGAGACCGTGACGTCGTTCGGCGAGGACGGGCGCGTCGACCTCCGGGACGCGTATGGCGGCGAGTACGGCGAGGTCCGCCCGCTGCAGACGGCCAACCCCGGCCGCATCTTCGAGAACCTCATCATCATGTCGCTGCCGACGGCGGGCGCCGGTTACATGACGACCCCCGCCGACATCCATGCCTACGACGTGCTTAACGGAGAACTCGCCTGGATCTTCCATACGGTGCCCCGGCCGGGCGAGTTCGGCGCCGACACCTGGCCAGACGACGCGAGCGCGCGCTACGGGGGCGTTCACAACTGGAGCGAGTCGACGGTCGATGAGGAACTCGGGATCATCTACATCCCGACCGGCACCGCCCGCTACGACTTCTACGGCGGCAACCGCCACGGAGCGAACCTGTTCGGCAACAGCATCGTCGCGCTCGACGCGCGCACCGGCGAAAGGCTCTGGCACTTCCAGACGATCCACCACGATCTGTGGGACTACGATCTGCCGACGGCGCCGAAGCTCCTGACGGTCGTGCACGACGGGGTGGAGCTCCCGGCCGTCGCGCTGCCGAGCAAGCAGGGCTACGTATTCGTCTTCAACCGCATCACCGGCGAGCCGCTTTGGCCGATCGAGGAAGTGCCCATGCCGCAGACCGACGCGCCGGGCGAAGAGAGCTGGCCCACGCAGCCGATCCCGACGGCGCCGCCGCCGTTCGCGCGGCTGTCGTTCACCGAAGCGGACATCAATCCCTACATCCCGGAGGAAGACCAGCAACGGATTCGCGAGCAACTGCGCTCCTACCGCAACGAGGGTCTCTACACGCCGCCGAGCATGCAGGGCACGATCATGATGCCCGGCCACAACGGCGGGTCGAACTGGGGCAGCACGGCGGTCGATCCGGTCAACGGCAAGCTCTACGTCGTCTCGAAGGAGTTGCCGACGACGGCGAACCTGCTGCCACCGCGCGAGGACCGGCCGCTGCCCGAAGTACCGGGCGGGGGTCCGGACATGGTGCCGTATCGTGTGCCGATCGATTTCATGCTGCAGAGCAACGGTCTTTCGGCCATCGGGCCGCCCTGGTCGCAGTTGACGGCTTTCGATCTCAACGAGGGCACGATCCAATGGCAGATTCCAAACGGCGAGGTGATGTCGCTCGCGGCCGAGGGCATCACGGGCACGGGCAGCCAGGCGCCGCGCGGCGGACCTGTCGTCACGGCGGGCGGGCTGATCTTCGTCGCGACCTCGTCCGACCGCAAGTTCCGCGCCCGCTCCGTCGAGGACGGCTCGGTGCTCTGGGAGTTCAATACGCCGGCGGCGTCGGAAGGCGTGCCGGCGGTCTACGCCGTGGACGGCCGCCAATTCGTCGCGATCGCGGTAGGCGGAAACGGGCTCTTCAGCCAGAATCTCGACCTGCCGGAACCCGGCCCCGGGCAGTACATGGTGTTTGCGCTGCCCGAAGACTGAGTTCGCGGGCGCATGGATAGAAGGAACCTGCAAATGTTCGGCCGGAAGCTCGGTAGCTGAGTTCGCGAGCCCTTGGACCGCACGGACATCGTTCTCGCGACCCTCGTCGCCTACGGCGCGGCGATGCTTGCGCTCGGCATCTGGGCTGCGCGCCGGACGCATTCCACCGACGACTTCTTTCTTGCCGGCCGGCAGCTCGGGCCGGGCCTCGCGGCGCTCAGCGCCTCGGCAAGCTCATCGTCGGCCTGGACGCTGCTCGGCGTCAGCGGGGCGGCGTACCTGTGGGGATTCAAGGCGGTGTGGATATTCCCCGCGACCGTCGGCGGCTTCATCGTCAACTGGCTCTGGGTCGCGCCGCGGCTGAAGCGCATCGCACAGGCGAACGGCGCGCTCACGCTCACCGAAGTGCTGATCGCCGGACACCCCGACGTCTGGGCGCGCCGGATCGCGCGCTCGGCAGCGCTGATCATCCTCGTGTCGTTCATGTTTTACGTATCGGCCCAGCTTCAGGGCGCGGGCCTCGCATTCTCCGCGAGCCTGGATATCGACGCCCGGACCGCGGTCATCGTCGGCGCGGTCACCGTGCTCGCCTACACGCTGCTCGGCGGGTTCTGGGCAGCGAGCGCCACCGACGCCCTGCAGGGGCTGTTCATGGGGGCGACGGCAATCTTCCTGCCGGCGTTTGCGCTGTATCTTGCCGGGGGCTGGGGCCCGGTCTGGATGTCGCTCACGGACACGGCCGCGGGAGGCGGGATGCTCCTGACCGGCGAGGAGTCGCTGCTCGTCGGCGCCTTCTTCGTGCTCGGCACGCTCGGCATCGGGCTCGGCTATCCGGGCCAGCCGCATGTCGTCAACCGTTTCATGGCACTCGAGTCCGACCGCGCCCTGGCACGGGCGCGCACGATGGCGCTCGTGTGGGCGGTCGTCGTCTACGGCGGCATGCTGCTGCTCGGCTGGGCGGCGCGGCAGCTCGCGCTCGGAACGGTCGACGACAGCGAACAGATCCTGCTCGACTTCGCGCTCGAGTTCCTGCCGACGGTGCTCGGTGCCGTGGCCGTCACGGCCGTGTTGTCGGCGGTCGTCTCAACGGCCGACAGCCAGCTCCTTGTCGCAGGTTCCGCCGTGTCGCACGACTGGGGCCTGCGCGCCGGAGGCGGCGGGCGCACGATGTCCATCGCCGCTTCCAGGGTCGCAGTCGGAGTCCTGACCGTGCTCGCGCTCGTGCTCGCGCTCGGCGTGCCGGAGTCGATTTTCTCGCGCGTGCTCTTCGCCTGGCACGCGATCGGTGCGGCTTTCGGGCCGCCGCTCATCGTCATGCTGCTCGGGCGCAAGGTGAGTTCGCTCGCGACGTTTCTCGCGATCAACGCGGGGTTTGCGGGGACGGTGATCCTGCACTGGTTCCCCGACGCGCCCGGCGACGTACTCGAGCGCGTCGTACCGTTCGTGCTCTCGTTTGCGATCGTGCTCGCCGGTATGAGGCGGTCCGGTCGCGCCTGATCAACGGCCACCGAATTCCCCGCTGTTTTGGTCGAATACGACCATTGTCGGGTCGCGCGAAGCTCAATAGGCTGAACTCGTTCCGCCGGAAACGAATGTTTCGGCCGGTGGTAAGCGTGGGAGAAACAACAGGTGCCGGCGGCCAGCGGGTAAGCGCCGGTGACTCAGCAGGTGCCAAGTGCCAGCAGCCAGCAGGTGAGCGCGGGCGACTCAGCGGTTGCCAGCAGCCGGCGGGTAAGCGCGGGTAAGCGTGGGAGACGCAACAAGTGCCATCAATCTGTGTGTATTCGGTGCCGCGTGCGGCGGCGATATCGGGGCTGCCGCCGGAACAGATCCGCCGCTGGGCCCGGGCCGGTTTCGTCGCGAAACGCAAACACGGCCGCGCCCACTGGCGCCTGTCGTTTCGGGACCTCGCGCTGTTGAAGACGATGCGGGACCTGCACGACGCCGGCTTCAGCCTTAATCGCGCAACGAGAACCCTGCGCAGGGCGCGCGATCAGGCGCGGCCGGGTACGCCGCATTCGGCCATTGGCATTCTGCTCCGGGAGCGTCGCGTTGTCTTCCGGGACCCCAGCTCAACCTGGGATCCTGCGACCGGTCAGGCGACGTTCGATTTCAGCGTGCCGCCGCGGTCCCGGGAAGGCGCAGCCAGGATCGAGTACTACGCGTATTGACGCGCACGGCCAGGTCGAAGTTGGGCTGCGGTGCGCTCAGCCAGGTCGCGCCTGGGCCGTGGTGTGTGTGCTCAGCCAAGTCGCGCCCGGGTCTCGGTGTGAGTGTGCTCAGCCAGTTCGCGCCTGGGCCGCGATGCGATCAGGCGGCGGCCCGCTCGTGCGAGAGCAACGCCTCTTTCAGCGCCAATCCCCCGCCAAATCCGGTCAGACTGCCGTCGGCGCCGATCACCCGGTGGCAGGGCACGATAAGCGCGATGGGGTTGTTGGCGTTCGCCATGCCGACGGCGCGGGCGGCGCCCGGGCGGCCGATCGCCTTGGCGATCTCACCGTAGCTACGGGTCTCGCCGAACGGAATCGCCGCCAGCGCTTCCCAGACGGTGTGCTGAAAGTCCGTGCCCGCTGCGGCGCGCTCGACATCGAAGGCATGCCTCGTGCCGGCACAGTATTCCTCAACCTGGCGGCGAACGTCAGCGATGGCGTCATCGTCGCGAACCGCGGCAGGATCGACATCCGCCGCGTACCGCGCGCTCAGATTGAACCGCGTGAGCCGGCCCTCGGCATCGACCCAGGCGGCGAAGGTGGCGAAACTCGTCTTGATCTTTCCCCAGCGGTCAGGCGTCGTTGTCATGGTCATTCCTTTGATAATTCAAGGACGGCGTGTGGCGTGCGACCGACTTCGGGATGGACGGGCTACTTCAGGAACTCCGTCCAGCCGTTCGTCGACATGTAGGGCCGCAGCACGCCCATCGCCTCGATTTCGTGAATCCGGCTGTCGCGGATCCTGAAAATGTGCGTGGTCGGCAGGTCGAACGGATCGAGGTTCATCTCGCGCAACCGCGGCGCGTCGTCAGAGGCCCGGCGTCGAGCGATTTGCGGCGGTTGCCGACGAGGCTACCGGAGGCCCGACCTGCGCCGGCCGGTCGCCCTCGATCCTGCGCCAGAGCCAGTCGAGGCCATCGCCGCGCTCGGCGAGCGCCCTGAACGTCGGGCTGCTGTCGAGCGGATCGGCCTCTATGGGGTCGGCCCTGAGCTTCAGATGCGCGAATATCGTACGCCCTGCGCCGCCGACCGACTGCGCGTAGGGCGCGCCGTCGCGTTCCTCGCCGAATTCCGCCGCGAACAACTTCAGGCGCACGGAGCCGCGTACATTGCCGCCGATGACGAGTACGCGGTCGTTGTGCTGATCCACCTTGACCGCGATATCGCAGTGCGAACGAATGCTGCGGCCGAGGTTCCTGCGCCGCTCGGCAATCGTGCGGTAGGCGGAGCGCCGCGCCGAACACAGCAGGTCGCCGGGCTCGATCGGCCTCTCGCCGACATCGTAGGCCACGTAGGCGGCGTCGGGAGATTCGCCATCGCGCGCTTCGATCGCCTGGTCGATGTAGACGTAGTGAGCGATGTGGCGCTGGAACAGGTCGTCCTCGCCGAGACCGCCCTCGCACATGACCCAGGAGATGAACGCTGCCGACCACGGGTCCCGCCAGCGCACGGCGACGCCGTACGGCCCCTGCCAGAGATCGTTCTGCCGCTCGAGGATCCACCCGCCGTCGTCGGTTACCGCCCAGTAGCCGGCGATGGAGTCCGCCACGCGCTCCGATTCGGCGATGTCGAGCCAGGAACGCGGGAGCCGGAACGAACGCCGCTGCCGGGAGTTCTGGACATACGTCTGGTCGAGGACCGTAAAGCCGAAAAATCCCCATTCCTGCACAGCGATATCGACGATGCGGCGCCTGAGTTCGGCCTCCGGCAGCATCCGGCACGCACGGTCGACGACCTGCATGCGGCCGGGCTCGCCCGTCACGCGCACAGCGGGCGGCGCAACTTCGAGCTGTTCGGGCGGCAGGCGATCGAGATGAATCTGCTGAGCGTTCGCGGCCGCTGCGGCGAGCAGCATCGCGGCACAGGTAAGCAGGGATTTCTTCACGGGATACACGGGTCCAGGGACAGGAACATCGCGCGTAAATCTAACAGATTTGGCGGTCCAAACAGAAACTGACGGTTCGGCAGGAAACGCTTGCGACCTTGCCGCAGACGCTGCTGACCGCACGGCTCCCCGAATGGCGCGCCCGGCATCAACTCCTCCCGAAGCCGGGCGTGACAATCTCTGCCAGCAGCCGAAGCGCGCTACGGTATCAGTCGAAGTCCATCGTGAGCTGCAGGCCCACCTCGCGCGGCCGACCGACGTAGCCCTGATCGACACCCGCCAGGATGGCGTTGAAACCACCTTCGCGGTAATACTCGTTGGTCAGGTTGGTGCCGTAGAGCGCGGCACTCCAGGCGCCGCCGGCCGCCGTGTACTGCAGCCGCCCGCTCAGCAGACCGTAGGCCTTGCCCCCGGTACGCGAGAAGTGAAACCGCTTGTCGCGGAAGGTCTCGTGATCGTCGATCCAGCCATAGTCGAATCGCGTCAGCAACGACGCGCCGCTGGAGAGATCATTGTCCCACTGAAACCCGACGCTGTAGGACGTTTCCGGCGCGAACGGGAACTCGCTGTCGAGCGCCAGCGTCGTCGTGGCCAGACCCACATCGGTGTAGGCCGTGTCGAGCAGGCCAAAGGCGAAGTTCATGCCGAAGGCGCCGCCCGTTCGCAGCGTAGCCTCGACCTCAAGCCCGGAGATCTCCGCTTCACCGGCGTTCGTTGTAGTCGTCGTGCCCGGTGTGAGCACCTCGCCGATCTGAATGTCTTCCCACGTTCCGTCGAAGTACGTCGCGTTCAGGCGCAGCCGGCCACCGAGGAGATCAGAGCGAATACCGATCTCGAAGTTGCCCAGCAGTTCGTCGTTGTACGCCAGGATGCCGTTGTTCGGCAGGGTCGGGTCGAACCTGGAATTTACGCCGCCCCCATTGAACCCTTCCGCGTAACTCGCATACCCCATGATGGTGTCGGTGAACTGGTACTGCACTGCAATACGCGGAGTCACCGCATCGAACTGTGCGTCCCGGATGACCGGAACGCCCCCAATAACTCTGATCGCGCGGTTGTAGATATCGAAGTTCGGCGTTTCCGGATCCCCCTTGGGCGAAAGCAGCGTATACGTCTCACTTGCGAAATCCTCGTCCGAGGACCTCGCGCCGACCGTAACCGTGAGCGCGTCCGTGACGTCGTACGAGAACTCGGCGAACACTGCCGTGTCTTCCGTGACCACCCGTCCGAGACTCGGCGGCACGTTGCGTGGCCGGATCTCCCATGCCTGCCAGAACAGCCGCATGCTGGTCAGATCCACCTCGTCGAGGTACACACCGACGACCCAGATGAACCGATCGCCAGATCCCAGCAACTGGACCTCCTGCGAGTTTTCGTCCTGCACGTTATACAGCCAGTCCTCGAAGGCATGCCATGGCGTGCCATCCCTGTCGAACATGGTGCCGCGCTCGAACTCGCGCTCGTTCAGGAGCACGCGCAAGGTCAGCGAGTCGCTGATGTCCCAGAGCAGATCGGCCGTCAGGGAATCGATGTCGAGTATATTCGCCGGCCCCTGGTAACTGGCACCCGTTTTCCACTCCTCACGCAGCCCGAACGCATAATTCTCGTCCGTGAATTCGTAGCCGCCGGCAAGGTATTCGCTCGGCAGATTGCGGCCCCATGGTCGGCCGTTCGCCGGGTTGATCGGACGGTCTTCCTGGTTGACCGCATCCCAGAGCACGCTGGCCTGCATGTTCTGGTCCGTGCGTGCGACCTGGGCCGTGAAGAGCGCCGTGAAGTTGTCCGAGGGCTCCCACTGCAGTTGCCCCCGAACGATCTGGGTATTCTCCTCGCCGTAACTCTCGGCCACGGTGACGCTGTCGACATAGCCGTCGCGCGAGATCTGCGCCGCGGTGACCTTGGTCTTGACCGTATCGCTCAACGGGATATCGACATTGGCGGTGATGTCGGAGCGGTTGAATGATCCGAATCGGGCCTTGATGCGTGCACCGAACTCGTCCTGCGGTTACTGCGTGACGTACTGGATCGCGCCGCCGATGGCATTCTTGCCGAAGTACGTGCCCTGCGGACCGCGCAGGACCTCAACGCGCTCGAGTTCGACGATGCTCTCCAGACCACCGATACCGCCCGCCATGACAACACCGTCCATGTAGCGCGCCACGCCCGGGATACCCCGGACCGTGAAGTTGCTGGCGCTCGACGTGCTGCCGCCCCGGATGTCAACGTTGGGGACCAGGACATTGAGCTGTTCGGTGTTGCTGATATTGCGCAGCTCGATATCTTCGGTGTTCAGCGCCGAAATCGCGATCGGCACCTCCTGAAGATTCTCCTCGCGACGACGGGCCGTGACGACGATCTCTTCTATCAATCCGGCGCCTTCCTGTGCGACAACCGGTGCGCAATACGCCCCGAACAGCGTGCCGATTGCCGCACTGAGCGCACTCACTCTTGCAAAATGATTCATCTGGAACACCCTCCTTCTAAACCGTTACGCGACCCGGCAAGAGACCGCCGGGGCCAGTACGAGCGCTTTTTTCGCGCCGCTCCCGTCGCTATTGCACGCGCGAGGGGGGGAGGTATTTCGCTCTTTGGAGCGACTAGTTGTACCAGACGGCGCTGCGAAAGACCAAAGGATCATTGAGCAGGCTCAGTCAGACTATCTGGAGCGGTCAGCAGGTCCCGAAACGTAAGGAACCGGCGCCGAAAGCCGACGCCGGTTCCGATTGTCGCGGTGTCCGACCGAACCCTGCCGGGTTACGGATCGGTACGCGCAGCGGTCCGCCCGTAACTGCACGCGCACCGTGAGCGTTACGCCGAATTCCCTGGGCCGGCCCACGACACCCTGGTCGATGCCCGCCAGGACCGCCGGGAAACCGCCCTGGCGGTAGAACTCGTCGGTAAGGTTGGTTACGTGGAACGCAGCGTCCCAATTGCCGGCGGCGGGCGTATACGTCAGCCGGGCCTGCGCCAGGCCATAGTCCTCGTTGGCCCGCGACGGGAAGTGAAAGCGCCTGTCGCGGAACGTCACGACCGTGTCGATCCAGCCATAGTCGAAACGCAACATGACCGAACCGCCGTTGCTGAGATCGTTGTCCCACTGCAAACCGACGCTGTATCCGGAGTCAGGGGCGTTTTGGAACTTGTCGCCGACCTGGACGGTGGTCGACAGACCCGTGTCCGTATAATCGGCATCGAGCGTCGACAGGGTGAAATCGATCTGAAACGAATCGACCGGCCTCCAGACGCTCTCGATTTCGAGACCGCTGATTTCGGCCTCGCCCGCAATCGTGGTCGTGGTTTGCCCCGGCGTGAGCACCTCGCCGACCTGAATGCCGTCCCACGTCCCCCAGAAGTAGGTCGCGTTGAGGCGCAGGCGGTTGTCCGCGAGGTCCGAGCGCACACCGATTTCGTAGTTGCTCAGCGTCTCGGGGTCGTAGGGCGAGATGCCGTTGTTCGGCAGTTCGGAATTGAACCGCGAGATGACGCCGCCGCCATTGAATCCCTCGGCCCCGGTGATGTAGCCCATCAGGTTGTCGTTGAACTGGTACTGCAGGGCGATCCTTGGCGTGAAGGCGTCGAAGCTGGCGTTGAAGATCAACGGTACGCCCTGCGCGTCGGTTCGCAGTATCTGGCCGAAGTACCTCGTTCCCTGCTGCGGTTCGCGTATGCCTTCGCCGTTGTTGTAGACCTCCGAGTAGAAGTCCTCTTCGGAATAGCGGGCGCCGAGCGTCAGCGAGAGCCGGTCGGAGATGTCGTAGACCACTTCGGCGTAGATGGCCGTGTCCGTCGTGTTGATCAGACTCTCCGCGTGACGATAGCGCGGACAGGTCCGAATCCGGGGACAGTTGATCGAGCCCGGCTGGTCCCAGGTCTCCCAGATCTGATCCTTGCTCAATTCATCAAGGTCGTGATAGAA
>JAQAJI010000022.1:24822-25145 GCA_028278665.1 Candidatus Rariloculus versatilis | reverse complement strand
CCATCAGCGGCAGCAGATTGAAGAGTTCGGCAGCCGATCAACGATTCATTGGAAGAGACAAATGAGAGTGGCGACGTCAAACCGGAAAGTGATCCTCGGTATCGCATTGCTCCACATCGCACCGCCGGCACTTGCCGGCGGCGAAGCCGGTCAGCTTGTTCTGCGGGACCTCGGCGCGAGGTTCATCGCTCACACGACGCAGGCCAGGGACGCCGGCTCGGTCGACGTTCTCAACGCCATGTTCGTCCAAAATGTGCTGCCTGCCGAGCGGCAGCACGACTATCCGGTCGTAATCATTCACGGCGGCCGCCGCCTGGGTACCG
>JAQAJI010000022.1:24121-24657 GCA_028278665.1 Candidatus Rariloculus versatilis | reverse complement strand
GGCACTGTGGCCCGGCGGCGCACCGACCATGACAAACGAGGCCGTAATCTACTGGGCCGCCACCTCGTCCACAGCGCCCTATTGCGGGGACGCAATCGCTGCCGAAGCCATTTCCGCGCTCCTCGATGAGATCGGTCCGGCGATTCTCTTCGCGCACTCCGCGGGCGGTCGCAGCACATTGAGAGTGCCGGATCTCAATCCCGAAAATGTCGTTGGGATCATCGCGTTCGAGGTGGCGGGAGGAAACCCCATCATCTCGCTGCAGGGCGGCCCGGCGGCAATAACGAACTGGCAGCTTGAACCACCATTGCCCGACAACTTCGTGGCTGTGGATCGCGACGGCTGCCCGATGCAGGGCGAGAACCCAAGCCGGCTGGTGAACTACGACGATATCCCACTCGTGCTTGCCGCTACCGAACACGGTGTCGACATCCTGAGCCAACTGAGCGTATTCACCGAGACCAGCGCGATTCTGAAAAACCTTGACTGCGAGGTAGCGGCATGGCGGCAAGCCGGGGTCGACGCAACGGGCGTCT
>JAQAJI010000022.1:0-24092 GCA_028278665.1 Candidatus Rariloculus versatilis | reverse complement strand
GACAACGCCGAATACGCCCGGGAGTTCATCAGGCTGGCTTCCGAAATCGAGGCTTCGTCGAGGCAGTAAGGCAAGACGCCCACGAGCCAGAAACAAACGACTACAAGCGGCTCGGCCCGGCATCAGGGCCGGACGCGCGTGACTACGGCACACGAACGTGTCTGCGAGGCCTCAGAGTTTGTCGTGTGTCGGGCCAGGCTGACGATGCGTCGCGATCAAGTGAGGACATCGACGCGCCTGCGGGGTGGCGCCCCGGGCAGGACTCGAACCTGCGACCCCTCGCTTAGGAGGCGAGTGCTCTATCCGGCTGAGCTACCGGGGCGATGCGGCTAAGCGGAATGTAGCTTACCAGCACGGCGCCTGATTGCGCGCCTGATCCTGCGGGCACTCACCCGAAGAGTTCGCAACGGCAATCGAGTCTCGCCCGTCGTGGACCGCCCGATCGAGCGGGCTTCCGCCGAACACCGGCATCCGCCTAATCATCGAGCGTGATCCCCAGCGCCGGATTGATCCCGTTGTGGAAGCCGCCCTGGTCGCGGACGACCGCCGGTACGCCGTTCTCGTCGTAGTGGACCCAGATCAGGCCGTGAGCGTCGCCGTTCATCGGCATGTCGATGCGGTGCGTGAGTTCGCGCGTCTCGACGTCGTAGACGTAGATGCGCCCTTCGCCGTTGCTCGTCGCCCACATCTCCGTACCATTCGGGGACAGCAGCACGTGGTCGACCTTGTAGGCGCCGTAGAGCGTCTCGACCGCGTGTCCGGCTTCGGTATCCATGATTGTGATCGTGCGCCCGAGGTGGTGGGCCGCCTCGCCCTTGTCCGCCACCCACAGTTCCGTCTCGTCGGCCGTGAGGCTCGCGCCGTAGGGCCCGATGCCGGTGCCGTTCGTCCACTCGACCGCGCCCGTCTCGAGGTTGATCTTCGATGCGACGGACGAGCTTGCGATCACGTAGATGTTTTCCTTTGCGGAGTCGATCACCGCCCAGTTCGGCCGGTAGCCAGGGATCGGGTACTCGCGCACGACTTCCCAGGTGTCCGGATCGATCTTCGCTATCCAGAACGGCCGCATCGCTACGAGCTTGCCCTGGTAGACGTTGATCATGCCGAGCATGCCGGTCGCACGGCCCGGAGCGTAACCGCCCGGCTCCATAAGCGCGTAGATGTACTCGTAGTCCTTGTCCGACCAGACCGTGTAGACCATCCCGCCCATGTCGACGTCCCGGACTCCGCCGACGATCTCGTCGGTCTCGGTGTCATAGAGCATCAGCGCGAGCCCGTCGGCGTCGCGCGCAAACATGTCGAGCAGCAGGTAGTTGCGGAAGACCTGCGCATGGTGCAGTCGACCGCCGATCGCGATCTGCTTGATCGGTTGCAGCGTCAGCGCATCGACCTTGAGCAGCGTCGCAGAACCGCCGACGGTCTCGAACTGGTCCGCGTCTCCGCCCGGTCGCGCGCCGATGATGTAGGCGTAGCGGCCGTCCGGCGACATCGCCGACGTGTGCACTGTCGCTCGCAGCGACTCCGGCAGCGCGTAGCTTGCAATGACTTCCTTGGTCCGGGCGTCGCCGACGACGACCTGGTTGCGCGTCGGCAGTTCGAAGCCATCGAAAAGGACCGCCGGCACGCTGTTCGTGCCGGTGTTCTCGTAGAAATAGGTCTTGCCGGGTTCGGGCGTGAACTTCGGTTCGCCCGGATCGAATTCCGCGATGAGCTCAGTGTCGTAGTGGCTCAGCACGCTGCCTTCCTTCGCCCTGCGCTCCCAGCCCGTGATCACGGAACCGAAGGACTCGATGGCCTCGACCGCGAGATCGCGCTCGGTCCGCGCGAACTCGATATCGGCGGGACGCGACGCCTTGTACGCCGCGAAGTCTGTACGGTACTGCTCGGCGAGTTCGGCGCTTACGGGCAGGTCCGCGAGCGTGCGGATGTGCATCGAGATCGCCACGAGATCCTCGTCGCTCGGATCGAGTTCCGCGACGATGACGCCCATGACGGGGTTGCTTTCAAGCTGATCGTAGATGTCCATCGGAGTCGGCCCGAACAGCAGGCTCGGACCGACCAGACCCTCGCCCGTCTCCTGGTGACAGACCCAGCAACCGATCCGATTGTTGAAGAGCGCTTCGCCGCGCGCCAGCATCTCGTCGACGGACTGTTGACCCGGGACCGGCGCGCTCAGAAAAAGGACGGATATCGGCAAGATCAGGCGCAAGGTTCTCATCTGGCTCGGCCTTCCTCCGGGTTCGGGGCTCAGTGGCGCAAGTTCCTAGGTCACGGTCCAGGTATTGGTGTTGCGCAACGCGTCGGCCACCGTGCCTGTCCGCTTGAACCTCGTCGGGTGGTTGTCGTAGAACGCCGACTCAAACGTCTCGTCCTCGACCCGGTAGACCACGCCGAGCGCGACGGGCATCTCCGGCGCCTCCATGGCCAGCAGCAGTTGCGCGAGCGTCGCGTTCGTCTCGTCGTGCACGAGCACTTCGTCGGCGCGTTCATGCGCATCGATGACCTCGAGCGCCATCGTCGCCGTGTCGAAACGCAACCCCTTCGAATTGTCCGCAGCGAACACGAGCGGTTCGCCGTGGCGGACGTGGACCTGGCGCTCGACAGCGTGCTCCCGGCCCGCGAACGATTCGAACACGTCCTCGTTGTAGACGATGCAGTTCTGGAAGATTTCGACGAAAGCCCCGCCTTCATAGCGATGCGCTGCGGCGAGCACGCCAGCGAGACCGTTCCTGTCCACGTCGATCGCCCGTGCGATGAACCGGGCGCCGGAGCCCAGTGCATACAGTCCCGGCGAGACCGGCGCGTCGAAGGAGCCGCCCGGACTCGACGGCGATTTCGTGCCGATCCTCGAGGTCGGCGAGTATTGACCTTTCGTCAAACCGTAGATTTCGTTGTTGAAGAGCAAGATCTTGAGCGAGATGTTGCGCCTGAGCGCATGCAGCAGGTGGTTGGCGCCGATCGACAGCCCGTCCCCGTCACCGGTGACGACCCAGATGTCCAGTTCCGGGTTGGCGAGCTTCAAGCCCGTCGCCACGGCCGGCGCACGGCCATGGATCGTGTGGAAACCGTAGGTCTCGACGTAGTAGGGGAAGCGGGACGAACAACCGATACCGGAGATGAACACGGTATTCTCGCGTTCAGCACCGACATCCGCGAGAAAACGCGTCATGGTCTTGAGGATCGCGTAGTCCCCGCAGCCGGGGCACCACCGGACTTCCTGCGAAGTGGTGTAGTCGCGGGCGGTCAGTTGTGCGCTCATTGTGGCTCTCCCGACACAATGCGCGGGCGCGATTCCTCTCCCGTCACATCGGCGAGCTGGTCGAGTACGAAGTCGACGACTTCCTGGATCAGAAACGGCTGCCCGGTGACCTTGTTGAACGGCACGACCTGCACGCCGAGCTTGTCCCGAAGCAGGGTCGAAAGCTGGCCCATGTTCATCTCGGGCACGACGATGCGCTCGAACCGCCCAAGCAGGTCGCCGAGATTGCGGGGAAACGGATTGATGTGGCGGATGTGAATGTGGCTCACGCAGTCATTGAGCCGCGCGATCCGCCGTACGGCCTGATACAGCGCCCCGTAGGTCGAACCCCAGCCCACAACGGCGACGGCGCCTTGCGCAGGACCGACCGCGACGTCCTGATCCGGGATGAATTGCGCAACCGAACGCACCTTGTCCGCGCGCAATTGCGACATCGCCTGGTGATTCTCGGCCTCGTAGGAGATGTGCCCGGTTTGAATGTCCTTCTCGAGCCCGCCGATCCGATGCATGAGTCCAGGCATGCCTGGCGAAACCCAGGGGCGGCCGAACGTCTTCGGATCACGCTCGAACACCGCGGTCTGCACGTCTTTGGCAGGCTTGCTCGCGAGCTTGTTCACCTCGATCGGCTCGTAGACGTTCATGTCCGGAATCAGCCAGGGTTCCGCGGCATTTGCGAGATAGCCGTCGGTCAGAACGAAAACAGGCGTCATGTGGCGCAGCGCGATCCGCGCCGCCTCGATCGCGACGTCGAAGCAGTCGCTCGGCGAACGCGCGGCGACAACCGGCAGCGGGGCATCGGCGTTGCGGCCGTAGACGGCCTGGTAGAGGTCCGACTGTTCGGTCTTCGTGGGCAAGCCCGTCGAGGGCCCGCCGCGTTGCGAGTCGATGACCAGCAGCGGCAGCTCGGCATTGATTGCGAGCCCTATGGCTTCAGTCTTGAGCGCGATGCCGGGCCCCGAACTCGAGGTCACCCCGATCGCACCGCCAAAGGAGGCGCCGATGGCCGCGCAGACCGCAGCGATTTCATCCTCCGCCTGGAATACGCCGACGCCAAGCTTGCCGAGCCGCGCAAGCTGGTGCAGCAACGGCGACGCCGGCGTGATCGGATAAGAGCAGAACACGATCGGCCTGTCGGCGAGTTCGCCGGACGCGGCAAGCCCGAGCGCGAGCGCTTCGCCGCCGCGAACGCCACGGTATTCGCCCGGCTCGAACCTTGCCTTGCGCACGTCCAACTGCGGCACGGCCGCGGCAAGCGCCGCCGTCTCTCCGTAGGCGTTGCCCGCGCGCAGTGCCGCGAGGTTCGCCTCGCGCACGGATTCCTTCCTTGCAAACTTCGTGTTGATCCAATGTTCGATCGCTTCGAGACTGAGCCCGAACATCCATTGGACGAGGCCGAGTGCCCAGAAATTCTTGCACCGCCCGGCGTCGCTCTTGGAAAGGCCGAACGGCTTGACCGTCTCAAGCGTCAACCGCGTGACATCGACCTCGATGAGCTGATAGCCGTCGAGCGAGCCGTCGCTGCGCGGGTCCTCGTCATAGCCGGCCTTCGACAGCCCCCGTTTCGTGAAGCTCGTCGTATTGACGATGATGGCTGCGCCATCGGCGATCAGCGGCAGGCTGACCTTGAGCGCCGCCGGATTGAACGCAACGAGCATCTGCGGCGCGTCGCCTGCGGTCGTGATCGGGCCTGCACCCAGGTTGATCTGGTAGGCCGAGACGCCAAAAGTCGTGCCGGCCGGAGCGCGAATCTCCGCAGGATAGTCGGGAAAGGTCGCAAAATCGCTGCCTGCAAGGGCAGTCGCGGATACGAACTGCGTACCCATGAGTTGGACGCCATCGCCGGAATCGCCCGCGAATCGGACGACGACTGACGATTCATGGAGTTCCTGATGCTGCGCGCTCATTACGCCAAATATGTGTGAAACCGTTGCAAATGCGCATGATTCGTTCGTCTGCCCGCCACCACGCGCCGGATTCCGCAGGCTCTTGAGGATACTGTGAAACGGGAGGTGTGCTCTGCGGTCAGTGCGGGCTGCCGCGACGCGACGACCCGCAGGGCTTGCCTGATTGAACTGCTGCTCGGTTCAAAATCACCTATGAATTGAGCAACGTTATATTATACGCGGCCTCACTCCGAGTCAGGTAACTGGTGTGCGCAAGCCTGCGCACACCAGCAGGCAACCAGCAGGACCATGCCAACGATCACCTATATCCAATACGATGGAACGCCCCTGTCGATCGATGCCGAAATCGGCTCGACCGTCATGGAAACAGCGATAGACAACGGCATCGAGGGAATCGTGGCCGAATGCGGCGGCGCCTGCTCCTGCGCAACCTGCCACGTCTACGTCGACGCCGAGTGGCTGCAGCGATTGCCCGCGCCTGACGAGCACGAGGACGGCATGCTCGACTGCGTCTTCGAGCGGCAAGCAAACAGCCGCCTGAGCTGCCAGATCGAGGTGACCGACGAGATCGACGGGCTGACGGTCAACGTGCCCGAACACCAGGTCTAGGAGCCCGCGGCACAGTCGCGCGCGGGCTGTCAGATCTGTTTCTTGATCGGCAGCAGGTTTACCAGAAAACTGGCCAAACGCTGCCAGAATCCCCTGGCCGGCTGACGGTTCAACGTTCTCGGGTTTCCGGTCCAGACCAGGTCGCCGGCTTCGCTCATCGTGACGCGCCATGCGTTTCGCGGGGCGATATCGCGTTCGAGCAAGGCCGCAAGTTCAGCGGCGAGCGGCTCGCTGTCGACGAACATGCCGATTTCGGTGTTCAGACGCATTGAGCGTGGATCGATATTCGGCGAGCCGACGAAACTCCATCTGCGATCGACCACGGCCGTCTTGCTGTGAAAACCGACCAGTTCCGGTTCAGTCGGCGGCATTGCGTAGTAACGCACGTTGTCCGCCTCGGCGTTGGCCTCGTACAGTTCCACCCCCGCATCGAGCAGCCGCCTTCTCCAACGTTTGTAGCCGGTGTGCGCGACGGTGTGGTTGTTCGACGCCAGGGAGTTCGTCAATAGCGCAACGCGAACGCCGCGCGCGACAAGTTCGCCGAGCAACTCCACGAACTCCGGTTCCGGCACGAAATAGGCCGTTGCGAGAATGACCTCCTCGCGTGCCGACGCGACGAAATCGACGAATGGAGCGTAGATGTCTGCCGGCAAAGCGTCGTCGATCGCAGGAGAGTCGTAGGCGAGGCTGCCGATGCCCGGCGCGAACGTCTCCGAAAGCTCTTCGAAATAGCTTCGCCAGTCCTCCGGATCCAGCGATATGTCGTCAAACCGTTCCCGCGCCGCAAGGAGCTCGCGCTCGAAATCCTCGACATGGTCCGCGAGGCGCTCGCGCCGGTTGCGCCGGGACGCGAGGTCCGTGATCGGATAACTGCGTGCGGCGCCCCAGTATTCCCGAAAGCTTCGAACCACGTCTGCGACGATCGGTCCGGTCGCCATGATGTCCAGATCGTTCTGTACGAAGCTGTCGTAGCGTCCGAAGTACCTGTCGCCGATGTTTCGACCGCCGACGATTGCGAATCGCCCGTCGGCAAGTACGGTCTTCAGGTGCATCCGGTGGTTGAGTCTATCGCCCTGAAACACGAACTCGAGCACGCGGCCGGCGCGCGAACGGGACTTCCACGGATTGAACGCGCGCACTTCGATGAGCGGATGACTGTCGAGCGCCGCATACTCGTCATCCTTTCCGGCAATCGTGAGGTCGTCGATCAACAGGCGCACGCGCACGCCACGGTCGGCCGCATGGATCAGTCGACGGAACATCAGGCGACCTGAGGCGTCCGGCTCCCATATGAAGTACTGGATGTCGAGGGTGGATACGGCCTCGTCGATCAGTGCGAGCCTGGACGACAGCGCCGAGTCCGCCGTGTCGACGAGCCAATGCGCGGACTCTTGCGGTCCGAGCCCGGATTCGATCCGATCGCCGAATTCCTGCAGGACGCCATGGGCGGCCGGCGTCACCGCATGGCTTGACTCGGCCGCAGGCTCCAGCGGCGCCAGCGCGCAGCCAGCCAGAAGCACCACCGCAAGCATGGCGCCCGCGGCACAAGCGCGCGCGCTCGGGCGCGCGTACGGCGGGGGCGAGACGTCAGGAGCGGCGCTGTCCGTGCAAGCCGCTTGCAAACTCCCCGTTTCGACCCCGGGTAATGCGATTCCCTGATCCATCGACAATGTGCACCGTTCGATCCCTGAATGCGCCGCCGGCGCGGCGACTGACAGCTCGTTTGTACGTGTCTATACTACGCCAGCCTTCGGGCAATCGGGTTTTGGGCACCGGGCGGGCGCGAGTTGCCCGTGCCCTTCTACATACATCGCTGGAGCGAGCATGGCAACAGAAAATCGCAAACTCTACATCGGCGGCAAGTGGGTCGATGCGGCAGACGGCGCACAGTTTCCCGTCAACAGTCCCGCAAGCGGCGAAGTCTGGACCAGCGTCGCCGACGGCACGCGCGCGGATGCGCAAGCCGCGATCGAGGCCGCGCGAGAAGCCTTTCCCGCCTGGTCGAGCATGGCGCATTCGCACCGTGCAAGGCTGATTCACAAGGTCGGCGACATCCTCGAAGCACGCAGCAAGGAGTTGCAGGAAATCCTCGTCGACGAAGGCGGATCGTGGATCGGCAAGGGCATGTTCGAGACCTACTACAGCTCCGGCGTGTTTCGGGCGGCCGCCGCGGCAGCCTATCAGGTCAACGGCGAGATCCTGCCGTCGGAGTATGGCAAGGTCAGCCTCGTCGTTCGCGAGCCGCTCGGCGTCGTCTCGGTGATCTCGCCGTGGAACTTCCCGATGATCCTGTCCTCGCGCGGCTTCGCCCCGGCGCTCGCGGTCGGCAACTGCGTGGTGCTCAAGCCCTCCGAAGAGACGCCGGTCGCGGGCGGCATCGTCTTCGCCGAGATGCTCGAGGAAGCCGGCGTGCCGCCGGGCGTCTTCAATGTGGTGACCTGTTCCAGGGACAACGTCGCCGAGGTCGGCGACGAGCTCATTTCCAATCCCACCGTGCAGGGAGTCAGCTTTACCGGCTCCACGGCGGTCGGCCGCCAGGTTGCGGCCCAGGCCGGCGGAATGCTCAAGAAATGCTGCCTCGAACTCGGCGGCAAGGACGCCCTGATGGTTCTCGCCGATGCCGTCTTCGAACGGGCGGTCTACGCCGCGACCTTCGGTTCGTTCATGCACAACGGCCAGATCTGCATGTCCGTCGAGCGCGTCATCGTCGACAGCTCCATTGCCGACGAGTTCACGGAGAAGCTCGTCGCGAACACGTCGAAGCTCAATGTCGGCGACCCGCGCGAGCTTGCCAACTGTATCGGCCCGGTCATCAACCAGAAGCAGGTCGACAAGATCCGCGGGCAGGTCGATGATGCGGTGGCGCAGGGTGCCGAGATCCTGTGCGGCGGCGGCAATGACGGACTTTTCTTCGAGCCTACCGTGCTGGGCAGCGTGACCCGCGACATGCGGGTATTCCGGGAGGAGACCTTCGGTCCGGTGGCGCCCGTAATCGTCGCCCACGGCCTCGACGACGCGGTCGAGATCGCCAACGACTCCGACTACGGGCTCTCCGCCGGCATCATCACGCGCGACGAGGAACGGGGACTCGCCGTGGCTCGGCGGCTTCGCACCGGCATGGCACACGTCAACGACTGCTCGGTGCACGACGAGCCGCACGTGCCGTTCGGAGGCATCGGCGCCAGCGGCCTCGGTCGCCACGGCGGCCGCCAGGGTATCGACACCTTTACCGAAACGCGCTGGATCACGCTCGAACGCGGCGCGCGCCAGTACCCGCCGCCGTTCCTGATGAATCCGCCGGGTAAATAGCCAGTTAGTCGCCGCTGCGGCCATCGCGTATACTCGCGCTTTTTCAGTGGGCGCCGGGGCCGACAGACAGTTTTCAGGGAGACAATAACGATGACAAGACAAGTTGTAGACACGATTCTTCCGACGACCATGGTCGGTTCCTATCCGCGTCCGAGCTGGTTCCATCAGCAATTGCTCGGACGTGACATCCGCTCCGCTTTCAAGGAAGTGGCACACGAAGAAACCTTTGTGGATGCGGTTGCCGCGGTGATCCGCGATCAGGAGGAGGCGGGTCTCGACATCGTGACGGACGGCAACATGTGGTACGACGACTATGTCGGCGTCATCGGTTCGTTCTGCTGGTATCTCTACGAGCGTATCCCGGGCTTCGAGCCGTCGCGCAATCCCCACCCCTCCGGTGTCGGGCAGGATCCGAGCCAGGGCAAGGCGATCCTCGACGACTGGGGCGGCGTCATCAACAACGGACCCGTCGACGCGGCGCCTGACACGCTTCGCTGGACCGACCTGTACGAGATTGCGGCGCAATATGCGACCGCCCCGGTCAAGGTGTCGATCGGTGCCGGCCCCGCAAACCTCGCCTGGCACGTATATTTCAACGAGGGTTCGCACTACAAGAGCCCGAAGGATCTCACCTTCGCGCTCGCGCCGATCTTCAACAAGGAGATGAAGGACATCGTCGCACGCGGAGCGAAGTACCTGCAGATCGAGGATCTTGGCGCCTGGCTGCCGCTGTTCACGCAGGACCTCGACGATTACAAGTGGATCCGCGAAAGTATCGAAATGATGTGCGACGGCGTCGACGCGAAGATCGGCTGGCACTTCTGCTTCGGTAATGCCTGGGGCAATGACATCCTGAGTTCGAGCTTCCCCGAGGGGTATCAGACAGTTCTGCCGCACTTTTTCGGTACCGAAGGCGTCGACGAGTTCGTGCTCGACTACGCCAACCGCGAAATGGCCGGCGTGGAATTCCTGAAAAATCTCCCGAGCGACACCGGCGTACAGGTCGGCGTGCTCGACATTCGCAACAACATGATCGATCAGCCCAACATGGTCGCCGATCGCGCGCGCAAGGTCCTCGAGCACGTCTCGCCCGAGCAGGTAACGCTGAGCACCGACTGCGGCCTCAAGCCGCTTTCGCGCATGGTGGCCAGGATGAAGCTGGCAAATCTGGCCGAAGGCGCGGCCATCGTGCGCAAGGAAATCGGAGCTGGCTAGCCTGGGGCAGCAACCCGGACGGATGTCCGGCGTTCCGGCTGACCCTCGGCACGCTCGCGCGTTCTCCAGACACAGTCCGGTCCGACCCATTCGGCAGGCCCTTTCGGTCTGCCGAGTTTTTTTGCGCGGGAGAAGTGCTCGGGCTCCGTCGGAACCTTGCGCCGGCCGGAATACCCAAGGGATGGAAGATGCCGAATCCTGATACCACCCCGGAGCCAGGCAGGCTGCCGTTCGAATTCACCGGCGAAGGCAGCGAGTACTTTCGAATCGCCGTCGTCAACCTGTTGCTTTCCATCGTCACGCTCGGCATCTACTCGGCCTGGGCGCGCGTGAGAACGCTGAACTACTTCTACGGCAATACGCGGGTCGCGGGCAGCACATTCAGTTTCCTGGCCTCGCCCATCGCAATTCTCAAGGGCCGATTGCTCGTGGTCGGCGTGCTCGTCGGATTCACGGTGCTCGGCAACCTCGTTTCGCCGTGGTTCCTCGCCGCATTCGTGGTCGTGCTGATTGCGGGACTCCCGTGGCTCGTCGTGCGTGCGGCGCGCTTTCGAGCCGTCAACACCGCCTGGCGCAACGTGCGTTTCAACTTCCACGGCACCATGGGCGGCGCGGCACGGTCGTTTCTGCTCTGGCCCATCGTTGCCCTGCTCACCGCGTGGATATTGCATCCGCTTGAACTCAGGGCGCAGCGCAAATACCTCATCTCCGGGCACGGCTACGGTACCAGCAGATTCACTTTCGATGCGGAACCCGGCCCGTTTTTTGGAGCGTTTTTCGGCAGCGTCGGCATCGCGATTGTCGCATTTGTCGCGGCATTGCTCGTGTTGGCCGCGGTATCTCTCGTGATGGTCGCAATATTCATCGGGTCCGGCGGCGAGGACGGGCTCCTGGGAGGGTCCTCTGACCCTGGCCCGTTCACGACAGTCATCGGTCAGGTTGTCGGTATCGGGAGCGTCGCGTTTTCGGCTCTCGCAGCGCAGTCGTGGTTCCAGTCGCGCATGTTCAACATCACGTACCGCGCAAGCCGTCTCGGCAAGCATGGCTTCGAAGCGAACATGACCGCGCCTGGCTTCTTTCGGATCGCTTCGGTCAACCTGGTGCTCATCGTGCTGACGCTGGGGTTATTCTTTCCGTTCGCCCAGGTGCGGCTGGCACGTTACAAGGCCGAGTGCCTCGCTCTGTGTCCACTTGGATCGCTCGACGATTTCGTGGCCGAGGAAACGGCCAGGGCTGGCGCTTTCGGCGATGAAGCAGCAGCGGCGCTCGATCTGAATCTCGGTTTCTGATTGCCTGCGCCGCCGGGGAGTTTGAACGCGCAAGTGATCGAGATTCGCGGCAACTGGTTTGACGGCAGATCGTCGCGGCAGACGCCTGCGACGTTGCGCGTCGCGGGGAGCGGCGATTGCAGCTTGCACGTGGGCGACCGGGTTTACCGGGGCAGGATCCGCGACTGGTCGGTCTCCCCGAGGCTCGGCGATACGCCGCGCAGGCTCACGCTCGCCACAGGCGAAGCACTGGAGACGACCGACAACCATGCCGTCGACCGGATGCTCGCTGAGGTCGGCGAACGTTCCGGCGGGCATCGACGCCACGCGGTTTTGCACATGCTCGAAAACCGCTGGGGCACCGTCGTGCTCATGGTTGCCGCGACCGCATTGCTGGCCTGGCTGTTCGTGAGCTACGCCATGCCAGCGTTGTCCCAGGGTCTCGCCGACGCGATCCCGGGCGAATTCATCCAGGGGTCCGATGCACAATCACTTGCGATGCTCGACGGGCTGTTTTTCGAAGACAGCAGGCTTGACCAGGCGCGCCAGGATGGTCTTCGCGAACGGTTGCTGGCTGCAACACCGGACCTCTACCTGCCCGTGAACATCGAGTTTCGCCGCGGCGGCAACGTCGTCGGCGCCAATGCCCTGGCGCTGCACGGGGGCACGATACTGTTCACGGACGAGCTTGTTGAACTCGCCGGTAACGACGAACAACTCCAGACGATCTACGGCCACGAACTCGGTCATCTCCAACACCGTCACGCACTCAGACGCGTCATCCAGAACTCGCTCATCAACGCTGTCCTGATTTTCGTTCTGGGCGACGCGAGCGGAATCCCGGACCTCGTTGGCGGCGAAGTGTTCGGACTTGCCGACCTCGCCTGGACGCGGGAGCTGGAACGCGAAGCGGACGATTACGCGCTTGCGTACATGCGAGAGCACGACCTCGCACCGCAACACTTCGCCGATGCACTCAAGCGCCTGGAATGCTCGCACCGCACCGAACCGGGCGATGACTATGCCTCGGAGGAATTCCTGGCATGTCTCGACGAAGAACCGGGCTGGGAAGACGACGATTTCCAGTGGACGTTCTATCTCAGCACGCACCCGGCGACGTCCGAACGGATCGAGCGGTTCACAACTTCGCCGACCGACCCGTCGCGAGCGCGGCCGTGAGCCGTGCGCTGCCCTCCACTTCCCGCACCAGGGCAACTGCGCTGGCCGGTGCCGTAGCGGCTCCGATGACCACGGCGCGGCGGCGCTTCGTGCCTTGATTCCGCTACGAAAGGCCGACGATGTTGCCTGCGTCGTCGATGTCGATGCGGTTGGCGGCCGGTTGCTTCGGCAGGCCCGGCATCGTCATGATGTCGCCGGTCAGTGCGACCATGAATCCGGCTCCGGCCGACAGATAGGCGTCGCGGATCGTGCAGACATGACCTGAAGGGGCGCCGCGCAGTTTCGGATCGGTCGAGAACGAATACTGCGTCTTGGCGATGCAGACCGGGAAATGGCCGTAACCCTGGTTCTGGAAGTCGTCGATCTTCTTGCGCACGGCGGGCGTGGCACTGAGTTCGCCCGCGTGGTAGATGTTCCTGGCGACCTTCTCGAGCTTCTCCCAGAGCGTGTCGCTGTCCTCGTAGACGAAGCTGAGTTTCGGCGTGTCGCGCCCGTCGACGGTTCGCGCAACGGCGTTGGCGAGGTCAACGGCGCCGGCTGCACCGCCCCTGGCGAAGTGGTCCGCCATCACGGCCTCGACGCCCTGCCCGGCCATATGCGCGATGATCGCCTCGATCTCAGCGTCCGTGTCGCTGCCGAAGCGGTTGACGGCCACGACGACCGGCAGTCCGTAGTTGTCGCGGATGTTTGCGACATGGCGATCGAGGTTGGCCGCGCCCTCGATCAGCGCCGGGATGTTCTCGGCGTTGAGATCCCGGAGTTCGACGCCGCCGGAGTACTTCAGTGCCCGGATCGTCGCCACGAGCACGACCGCCGACGGCCTGAGTCCCGTCAGCCGGCACTTGATGTCGAGGAACTTCTCCGCTCCGAGGTCGGCGCCGAAGCCCGCCTCCGTGATGACGTAGTCGGCAAGCTTGAGCGCGGTCCTGGTCGCGAGCGCCGAATTGCAGCCGTGGGCGATGTTCGCGAACGGTCCGCCATGGACGAACGTCGGCGTGTGCTCGAGGGTCTGAACGAGGTTCGGATTGATCGCGTCCCTCATGAGCACGGTCATGGCGCCGTGGGCGCCGAGATCGCCGGCGAGGATGGCCTTGCGCTCGCGCGTGTAGCCGACGATGATCCTGCTGAAGCGCTCGCGCATGTCCGCAAGAGATGTGGACAGGCACAGGATCGCCATGATCTCCGACGCGACCGTGATGTCGTAGCCGGTCTCGCGCGGGACGCCATTGGCGACGCCGCCAAGGCTCACGACGACCTTTCTGAGCGCGCGGTCGTTCATGTCGACGACCCGCCGCCACATCGGCCGGCGCACGTCAAAACCGAGTGCATTGCCCTGGTGGACGTGGTTGTCGACCATTGCCGCGAGCAGATTGTGGGCCGCGCTGATCGCGTGAAAGTCGCCGGTGAAGTGCAGGTTGATGTCGTCCATCGGCGCGACCTGGGCGTAGCCGCCGCCCGCGCCGCCGCCCTTCATGCCGAAGCAGGGCCCGAGTGAAGGTTCGCGCACGCAGACCATCGTTTTCTTGCCGACGCTGTTGAGTGCGTCGGCGAGCCCGATCGTCGTTGTGGTCTTGCCCTCGCCCGCCGGCGTCGGCGTCACGGCCGTAACCAGGATCAGCTTGCCGTCGGGCCGGGCTTGGAGATCATCGACCAGTCGGGGCGACAGCTTGGCCTTGTAGTGGCCGTAGGGCTCAAGGTCCGCCGGATCCAGTCCAAGTCGGCTCTCCGCAAGGTCGAGTACGCGTTCGAGCCGCGTATTTCGTGCGATGGTGATGTCGTCATCCATTCGGGATCAATCCTCCGGTATGCGTACAACGGTGTGCGGGCCCGGTTTGCGGGTGCGTCACAGCGACCGCGACGGGAGGTACCGCCCCGCCGTGCCGCTCCCGCAGATCACCGCGAGGCACGAAGCTGTGCAGGTCGGCAAGCTGCGCCTCAATAGCGGTAGTGCTCGGCCTTGTAGGGACCGTCGACAGGTACGCCAAGGTAGTCGGCCTGATACTGACTCAGCGTCTCGAGCTTGACGCCGAGTTTCTCAAGGTGCAGCCGCGCCACCTTCTCGTCGAGATGTTTCGGCAGGACATATACGCCGATGTCGTAATTGTCAGGGTTCGCATACAGCTCGATCTGCGCAAGCGTCTGGTTCGTGAAGCTGCTCGACATCACGAAGCTCGGGTGGCCCGTCGCACAGCCAAGGTTAACGAGCCTGCCCTCAGCGAGCAGGATGATGCTCTTGCCGTTGGGCAGGGTGATCTTGTCGACCTGCTCCTTGACGTTCTCCCATTGGTACTTCTTGAGCTTTTCGACCTCGATTTCGTTGTCGAAATGGCCGATGTTGCAGACGATGGCGTTGTGTTTCATACGGAGCATGTGCTCCTCGGTGATCACATCGACGCAGCCGGTCGTCGTGACGAAGACGTCGCCGATTTCGCAGGCCACGTCCATGGTCATGACCTCGTAGCCCTCCATGGCCGCCTGCAAGGCGCAAATCGGGTCGACCTCGGTCACGATCACGCGCGCGGACTGCGCGCGCAACGACTGTGCGGAGCCCTTGCCGACATCGCCGTAGCCTGCAACGACGGCGGCCTTGCCAGCGAGCATCACGTCGGTGGCCCGGTTGATGCCGTCGACGAGCGAGTGCCGGCAACCGTAGAGGTTGTCGAACTTCGACTTGGTGACCGAGTCGTTGACGTTGATCGCCGGGAACAGCAGTTCGCCGCGCCGGTGCATCTGGTAGAGCCGGTGTACGCCCGTCGTGGTCTCTTCGGAGACGCCCTTGATCTCGCCCGGCATCCGCTCGAAGCGGCCCGGGTCTTCGGCGATCGAGCGCTTGACCTGTGCGAGCAATACCCGCTCTTCCTCGCTGCCCGGTTCCTTCTCGAGCACCGACGGATCCTTCAGTGCCTGAGCCGCCAGGTGCACGAACAAGGTGGCGTCGCCGCCGTCGTCGAGGATCATGTTCGGACCTTCGCCGTTACCCCAGTCGAGCGTCCGGTCAATGAAATACCAGTACTCCTCGAGGCTCTCGCCCTTGTAGGCGAAAACGGGCGTGCCGTTGGCCGCGATGGCTGCCGCGGCATGGTCCTGCGTGGAAAAGACGTTGCAGCTCGCCCAGCGGATCTTTGCACCGAGCGCTTCGAGCGTCTCGATCAGCACCGCGGTCTGGATCGTCATGTGCAGCGAGCCGGTGACACGCGCGCCCGCGAGCGGCTGCGAGGCCGCGTATTCCTCGCGGGTCGCCATCAGTCCCGGCATCTCGTGCTCTGCCAGTTCGATTTCCCGGCGGCCGTATGCGGCCAGGGAAATGTCCTTGACGTAGTAGTCGTTGTCGGTCGCCTCGGCGGCCAGTGCTTCGTTACTCATTGGATTGTCTTTCACTCCTGTCAGATTGCCCGGCCGAAGCTGGACTTGAATCGTTGTTCGAACTCGTCCCTGGTAAACGTGTGGTTCTGCGTGCCGTGGCGCTCGATCTTGATCGCCCCGAGAAGGCTCGCGATGCGGCCGGTGGTCTCCCAGTCAAGACCGTGCATGAGGCCGTAAAGCAGCCCCGCCCGATACGCGTCGCCGCAACCTGTCGGATCCTCGATCGATATCGGACGGGCCGTAGGGATTTCGTGTTGCCCGCCGCTCGTGCAGACGACCGAACCTTCGCCGCCGCGAGTCACGACAAGCGCTTCGGTGCGGCGGGTAACGTCTGCGACGTCCCAACCGGTGCGGTCCTTGAGCAACTGCCACTCGTAGTCGTTGACGGTAACCCAGGTGGACTGGTCGACGAAGGTGCGCAGATCGTCGCCGTCGAACATCGGCATGCCCTGGCCGGGATCGAAGATGAACGGGATACCGGCTTCGGCGAACTGCTCGGCATGCTCGATCATTCCAGTGCGTCCGTCGGGGGACACGGTACCGATCGTCACACCTTCGGCATCTGTGACCTTGTTAACCTCTGACTGGTTCATGGCGCCCGGATGGAACGCCGTGATCTGGTTGTCGTCGAGGTCGGTCGTGATGAACGCCTGAGCGGTAAAGACATCGTCCAACACCCGGATGTGATCGAGGCGGATCTGCAGGCCTTCGAGCCATTGCCGGTACCGGTCGAAATCCTGACCGACCGTCGCCATGGGGAGGGGGTCCTCACCGAGCAGCTTGAGGTTGTAGGCAATGTTCGTCGCGCAACCGCCGAACTCCCGGCGAAGCTGCGGTACGAGAAAAGCAACGTTCAGGATGTGGATCTTGTCCGGCAGGATGTGGTTCCTGAACGAATCCTCGAACACCATGATGTTGTCGTAGGCGGCAGAGCCACAGATCAACGCAGACATGCTTCCCCCTTAACGTTCAAAGTGCGTACGAAGGCTTGCGCTCAGGCGGCGTGGCTCTTGAGCGCCTCGGCCTTGTCCGTGCCCTCCCAACTGAATTCGTCGCGCCCGAAGTGTCCGTAAGCCGCCGTCGCGCGGGAGATGGGCCTGAGCAGGTCGAGCATCGACATGATGCCGTAGGGTCTCAGGTCGAAGTTCGCGTTGATCGCCGCGACGATCCTGTCCTCGGATACCTTGTTGCTACCGAACGTCTCGACGCTCACGGATGTCGGCTCTGCCACGCCGATCGCATAGGAGACCTGCACCTCGCAGCGGTCCGCGAGCCCCGCGGCAACAACGTTCTTGGCCACGTAGCGCGCGGCGTAAGCGGCCGAGCGGTCGACCTTGGAGGGATCCTTGCCGGAAAATGCGCCGCCGCCGTGACGGGCCATGCCGCCGTAGGTGTCGACGATGATCTTGCGCCCCGTCAGGCCGCAGTCGCCCATCGGTCCGCCGATCACGAAACGTCCCGTCGGATTGATGTGGTACCTGGTGTCCGGCGTGATCCACTTGGTCGGCAGCACCGGCTTGATCACGAGTTCCATGATGGCTTCGTGCAGGTCCTTCTCGGAGATGTCGGGGCTGTGCTGCGTCGACAGCACGACGGCCTCGATGCCGACCGGCCTGTCGTTTTCATAGCGAAAGGTCAGTTGGCTCTTTGCATCGGGACGGGCCCAGTCGATCCGGCCGGCCTTCCTGAGTTCGGCGTGCTTCTCGAGCAGCAGATGCGAGTAGATGATTGGCGCCGGCATGAGCGTCGGAGTCTCGTTCGTCGCATAGCCGAACATCAGGCCCTGGTCGCCGGCGCCCTGCTCTTCGGGTGCTGAGCGATCGACACCCTGGGCAATGTCGCCGGACTGCTTGCCAAGACCGTTGATCACGGCGCAGGTGTGGCCGTCGAAGCCCTTGTCCGAATGGTCGTAGCCGATATCGATGATGACCTTGCGGACTATCTCCTCCGTTTCGATCGTCGCATTGCTCGTGATCTCGCCGGCGACCATGACCAGCCCGGTCTTCGTCAGCGTCTCGCAAGCCACGCGGCTGGCCGAATCCTGGGCAATGTACGCATCGAGGATCGCATCGGATACCTGATCTGCGATCTTGTCGGGATGTCCTTCGGACACGGATTCCGATGTAAACAAATAGGATCTGCTCATTGTCTTGGTCTCTCTATGGTCTCGATGGGTACTGGGGGAGCAACGCAGTCCGAAGCTTGCGATTCAGGAGCGCGCGACCGTGAAGCCGCTGCCTCCATGGTTGAGTTTGAATCTGCCGTCAATCACGGCATTTGCCCAGTTGGCGGTCTTGACGACGCCGCCGAAGGCGAAGAAATGAACGCCGCCGAGTCTCGACGAAGGTTTGTCCAGGCGGTGGCTGGCAATATGGGCAATCTGGTCGTCCGGCGCACGGGTTCTGAGCAGCTTCGTGGTATCGCCGGTTCGCGTCATGAGCATCCTCGCCGAGGCTCCGACACCGCATAACGCGGCGAACCTGATCAAATGGCGTAACGACGCGGGGCCAGCCATGCCGACACGGACCGGAAGATCAATACCCGCGGCCGAGGTCGTCTCCTCCCAAGCGGTGATCGCGTGGGGGTCGAAGCCGAACTGGGTCACGATACGCACGGCGAAGTCCGCTTGACCCGCGAGCGCGGCCTTGTCGCGCAATGCCCCGGCCGCGCGTTCGTCGCCGATGGCGTCGCTGCCTTCGGGGTGACCGGCGATGCCGACCTCGCGGAAGCCGTACTTGCCGAAGAGCCCCGTTTGCAGCACTTCGAGGCTACTGTCGAACGCCGCATTCGGGGCCGCCGTGTCTCCACCGACCACGAGTGCACGATCGATCCCGTTGGCGCTCAGTCCGGCAAGAGCCGCGTCGAGCTGGTCCCGGCTCTCGAGCTTTCTGGAAATGATGTGCGGGACGGCAGTCAAACCGAGGTCGTGTACCCGGCAGGCGAGCTCGACGATGCGATCGAACGAAGCGCCCGGCGGATGCGCCACGAAGACCTCGGCTCCGGCCGGCAATACCTCGACGATCGCTTTGAGCCTTGACTCGTCGTGCGGGGTAACTTCGATTGAGTAACCATCGAGGAAAGAAACGATGGACTCGCGCAAACGGTCCGGGGAAACGCTGGCTGCCTGACTTGGTGTCACTTGCGGATGCTCCCTGTTGATCGGCCCGTCATGGTCGCTCAGCGCTTCCTGGACACGACGAACGCCTCGTCGTTGAACCAGAGCCCCGCGTGCTTCTTGAGCACATCTGCCGTGTGTCGCAGGTAGTCGGTTCCCGTTATCGCGGACTCCAGACGCTCGTCCTCGATCTGGTTCACGTAAATGGAAGCATTCCACGCCGCGAATAACGTCGACGTGCCGATGCTGTGCTGCACCTCGCTCGGCAAGGTATGCATTTCGTACCGGATCACCGCCTTGGCATCGGAACCCGATACGAAGTTGTAGTTTCGGGCGTCCCGGCCGAGTTCGTCGCGCAGCACTCGTATGAGTTCGTGGCGGTTCACGCGGAACGGCTCCTCATCGGGCCAGACCTTGCGCACGAGTTCGAGAGCCGGATCGTTCCCGCAGGACTGCACGACCAGCAGCCGGCCCGCGGGCGCCAGACTCTGCACGATCGGCGCGAGCACCTTCCTGACCTTGAACTGCGCGCTCATGCGCGCCCGCCACGGCTGAGAGGCCAGTGCCAGGTCGTAGTTGCCGTCGACCTGACCGGGCCTGGGAATCACGCTGTCGAGCAGGAAGGAGTGGTCCCGGCGGTAGATCACAAGCACCGACGGTCGGACGTAAATCGGGTTGCCGGTCGTCTCGCTCGATTTGACCTGCCAACCGTCGACGAGAAACGGGTCGAGGGCAGCCAACTGTTCGTCGTACTCCGCGGCGGTGTCGCCGTCGAGTGCGACCTCGCGCCAGTTCAGGGCTGCGGCGCTGCGCACGCTGCGCGGACGCAGCCACGGCGCCTCGGCATAGTACATGTTGGTGATCACGACGACGCTCGCCGGATGTTCCATGAAGCGGTCCGGTAGTTTCTCGAGTGAAAGGCGCACGTCCTCGAGGCTGATTTCCTTGGCGACGATGAAAAACGGCGTGATCGGAAACCGCCTGTGCATGGAACGCATGAGCTGGGTGAGCACCGTCGCGTCGCCCATGCCGGCATCGATACGCCTGAGCGCCGGCGGCGTGGGCTGCAGGTGCGCGAGTTCGCGCGCGGCGCGTTCTGCAACCTTGCGCTTCTCGTTTGTCGTATTGACGAACGCCAGGTATTTTTGCCGGTTATCGTAAAAGCGGAACGGCCGATCGTCGGTCGACGGCGATGATTCAGGCTGCGCGTGCGTACTTACGGGCGCGACCGCTGTTCGATTTCCGGAGCCCGGTCGATTCCTTGCCCCGGCGGCCAGCTTCGGTTTCCTGTCGGTCATCGCGTCGTCCCCTTCAACTCCCGTGCCGGCGTTGTTCCCGGAGTCTGCCGCGCTCGGCTGCTGTTGTTCCTGAATGAAAGTCCTGATCCGCTCGGCCGTGTCGAGCGTGACGTTCTTGCCTTCGCGCAGCCTCGAGCAAAGCTTGCCGTCGTTGACGACGAGCTTGCCGAACGTGGATTCGGCTATCCCCGACAATCGGCAATAGGTCTCGATTTCATCGAGCAGGGCACTTGTTGCACTGTTCATCGTGATTCAACCCGATCGATTCGTCGGCCGATCGGGTCTCCTGACTTTCGTAGACTCGGCGTAATCCGTGGGATTCGATTTGCTTTTGGCACAACATTGCGTCGCGCGGCATGGACGATACTCAAGAATAGGCAACAATGCAATACTTTTCTGCCCATTTTTGTACGTTAGTTATATCTTAATTAAGCATAGTGGGATAAATCCCAACCCCCAGCAGTTACACTCCGGAAGCCGTTCCCCAAGGACGAACCGACCCTTCGCTATAATTTGGCGGCCGCGGGGGCCACTGGAAGGGAACAGAAATGGGCTTGTATACCTGGTCGTGGATCTTCCTCGCTGTCTATGTCAGCGGAATGATCGCGTTCGGTTGGCTCGGCAGCCGCAGGGTCGCCGGCGCCGACGACTTCGCAACGGCACGCCGGGGGTATGGACCACTGGTACTCGCGCTGGCGTTTGCGTCCACGGCCGCGAGCGGCGCCACGTTTCTGGGCTTGCCGGGACTGACCTATACCTACGGCATGTCGACGCTCTGGATCGCGTTCTGCTACCCGATCGGCATCTACATCGGCATATTGATCTGCCAACGTACCATTGGCCGTTACGGCAACGAGGCCGGCGCCCGCTCGATGCCGGAGTATCTCGGCGAACGCTACCGATCCGAGGCTCTGAGAATATCTGCCGCGCTGTTCTCGCTGATACTGCTCTTCTACCTTGCCAGCCAGCTCGTCGCGGGCCTCGTGATGTTCGAGATGATGCTCGGCCTTCCGCAGAGCTGGGCACTGGGCATCACGACGATCGTGCTGCTCGGCTACGTGACGCTCGGCGGCGCGCACTCCGACATTCTCACCGACGGCGCGCAGGGCCTGCTCATGGTGGGCCTCGCCGTTGCGATCGCTGTAATCTTCGCCCTTGGCGTGGGCGCCGGCGGCTTCCCGAATCTTCTGGAGAACCTCGGCAACCAGGATCCGGTGCTGCTCGACGTCTTCAACCCCGCCGACCCGACGACAGCATCGCTGTGGTCGATCATCACGGTTACGGTCGCCCATATCCCGCTCGGGCTTCTGCCGCACATTGGCAACAAGCTCTGGGCACTCAACGACGAACGCGCCCGCACACGGTTCCTGGCCATGGCGTTTACGTTCGGTTTCGTGCTGCCGGCGATCACGCTCGGCGGCTTCACGGCGCGAGCCGTGCTCGGCGACAGCCTGTTTGCGACCCCGGGAGGCCCGAACGCCGCGTTGCCCGCGCTCTTCATCGAAATTTTCCCGACCTGGCTTGCGGCGCTCCTCGGCGTCGGCATCCTGTCCGCCGTGATGTCGACCGCAGACGGCCTCGTGATCTCGACGTCCCAGGTGTTCGCCAACGACATCTACCGCCGCAGCATCGCGCCGCGGCTGCACGCCCACCTGAGCCAGCAACGGCTCGACCGCAACGTGCTCGCGATCAGTCGCGGGATGACCGCGTTCTCGATCGTCGGTGCTGCCATCCTTGGCTGGATGACGATGGACATGAACATCGTCTTCCTGCAATGGATCGGCGTCGGCGGCTTTGTCGCCGCGCTCATGGGCCCGCTGGTCGTGGGTTCCGTCTGGCTCGGCGTGACGCGTGCGGGCGCCATCGCCGGCTTCTGGGCCGGCGCCGTGACATTCATACTCATTCGCGGCGAGATCGTCCGTGGCGAATGGTTCATCGGAACCGCACTCGAGGAATACGGGCGGTGGTTCGCGTTCCACGCGACGAACCCCTACTCCGCTGCCACCTTCGGCGCCGCCGCGTCGGTGCTCGTGACCGTCGTGGTTTCTCGGCGGACGGCCGCGCTGCCCGAGGATCACCGGCAGACCGTTGCGGCATCGAGGGGCTGACCGGATTGCGATCCGCCCGGACCGGGTCTCGCGTAGCGCCATTCAATTGCACAGCGATGGTCCGAAAAAAAGGGGCAACCGGAAGATTGCCCCAGGCAGGGACGCGAAGCGCGTGGCTTCGCTGAGCAGCATTCAGAACGTAAACTGCAGGCCGACCCCGATTTCTCGGGATCTGCCGATCACGGCAAAGTCGTAACCCCAAACGTTACGGGTGTCGAAGCCGCCGTTGACGTAGAGTTCATCGGTCAGGTTCCGGCCCCACAGCGAAATGCTGTAGTTGCGATCGGGCGCTTCGTAGACGATGCGTGCGTTCACGATGCCGTACGACGGTTCCGTGACAATGTCTCCGTTCTCGTCGACATGGTTGCGTTGATAGGCCGCGTCACGCGTGTAGTCGTCCATCCAGCCATAGTTGCCGACCAGGTTGAGCTGGCCGCCGTTGTTCATCGGTATCGAATACTGCACACCGAGCTGGGCGCTGTTGTCAGGCGCGAACGCGAACGGCGAACCCGGCCTGATGCCGTCGGTACCGCTGAAGAACCCCGGATTCGTGTAGTTGGTGTTGATCACACCCAGGCCCGCCGTGAACTGCAGGCGGTCGGTCGCAAGCCACACCAGGTCCAACTCGAAGCCATCGGCCTCGCCCTGGCCGTCGCTCGTGCTGTACGGGAACGGCAGGGAGTTGCCCGTCGGATCCTGGAAGAGCACGGCGACGCGCATTCCCAGCCAGTCCGAGTCGAAGTACGTGGCGTTGAAGCGCAGGCGCCCGCCAAGCCAGTCCGATCGCATGCCAAGCTCGATGGTCTCGATGACCTCCGGTTCGAGGGTCACAAACCCGACATTGTTGACGAAGTCGATTCCGCCCGACGTGAACCCCTCCGCATAGCTGCCGTAGAACATGAGATCGTCGTTCACCTGGTACGACAACGCCAACTTGTTCGTCGTGATCTTGCCGAGATTCGCTTCCTCCATGGTCACAGGGTTCGTGCCGACAAACGGATTCCCCTTCGGGCGAACCAGAGGATCAGCGGTCCTGAACGCGTCGGTGGGCGTCCACTCGGTGTCGCTGCCGCTCTTGTCGCTGACTCTGATACCGAGCGTGACGTCGAGCCTGTCGGTCGCACTGAAAGTCACTTCGCCAAAGAGCGCCTCGTCTTCGTCGATCGATGTGTCGAGCGCGTCATCGGTGATGAATACAAGGGGATTGAACCTGAACCCGAAAATCTGGATAGGGGGTCCGGTTGACGTTTGAAGGTTCAGCAGTCTCGCCGTGTCCCGGACGTATTGAGTCAGTGGTGCGTACTGGGGCGGGTCGGATGGCCCCTCGTTGGGGACCGCGAATTCCCACATACCCCAGCGATAGAATCGCAGTGCGTCCCGCTGCTCTAGATTGTAGTAGCCGCCAAGCCAGTTGAGCCGTCCGTTCAGGTTCGAGCCCGACAAGTGCAGCTCGATCCTGTCGTTC